>JBDKKX010000630.1:0-3267 GCA_039795795.1 Bacteroidota bacterium
TGAAATTAAGCGATTGATTTAATCGCTTTTTCCCAAAAAGTACCCTTTAACTCATTGATTCACAATTATTTGTAACTATTTTTAACTACGTCAAATTAAAAGCGAGTTAAATATTATGTATATATAAAATATTGTGGACAACGATCGCACTGACGCAGCTCCCCGCAGTCGAGCCTTTGCGTTGGGGGTTGCGGGGAGTTGCCGTGCAGTGCTTTGTTGTCCACAGTATTTTTAAATATTTAATCGAATTCAATTCTTTACGGCGTAAACAATCTATGTTCGTTTATTCAACGATAAATTTAAAATATTCAATTTTTTGATTGCACTCCATTTTCAATAAATAAGTGCCCGTTGTAACTAATTTTAAATCAACGGTTTGTATTATTTTATCCGTTCTTTTCTGCCAGTTGTCCTGCCAAACCAATTGTCCAAAAAGGTTGTAAACACTCAATTGCATTGCACCAATCACTTGATTTTCGATTTGCAATTCAAATAGACCTTGATTCGGATTTGGATACGCATGTATAAGCGATTTTTCACCTATTTCATTCAACGCATTGGGTAAAATTGCAATTGTTCGCGGTTTATTCGTGCTACCGCAAACATTTTGTGCGGTCAAAGTTGCTGTAAAATTGCCTCGCGTCAAATATTTATGAACGGGCGAAGTTTGTGTACTCGTGCCGCCGTCGCCAAAAGTCCAGGAATAAGTCGTTGCCAAACCACTTGTATTCGTCAAATTCGTAAATACAACCGTATCTCTGGGCAAAATATTGAAGGAATAATCCGTTGTTGGAACGGTGTTAATGGTTATAAAACCATTCCGTACAACATTATGTGTATCAATTAAATTTTTAATAGTTAATGAAACAGGAAAGGTTCCAACGGCATTATACGTCACAACAGGATTGGCAATAGATGCCGTCGCAGGCGTTCCACCCGTGAAATTCCATATAAATTGTGTTGGCGTTCCAACCGATTGATTCAAAAAATTGATGCTCGCTCCCACACATGCCGTTTGAACATTAGAAGAAAAATTGGCAATCAAAGGCGTTGCAGGCGTAAAATGCGTTTCCAACAAATAGGGAAATTGATAACTCATCGTCGTCGGAGTCGCCACAAACTCAATATAATAGTCCCCCGCTAAGACTACTTTTGAAAAAGCAAGGTTTGAATTTGCATTAGAAACCACTTGTTGAACAATTTGCTGCGTACTATTGCGCAAGGTGACCGTAAAATCTTGAACGGGTATATTCCCAATTTTGATTTCCAAAAGCCCTCTTTGCGCAACCGTCACTTTGTAAACATCATGGTCTGTCACAAACGGATTATTGCCCGATTGAATCGTAACGTGACCATAATTCATTGAATTGGAATCAATTGTGTAAGGCGTGTTATATGAAAAAGGCTCGTCTAAACCTTGCATCATCGTTGAAAAATTATCGGTATGAATTTTAGTATGTTTACTTGTTGTATAAAATTTATCTGCGTATAATGCGGACATCGGGGGTTGTGGTAGTAAGTAAGTAGCTATATCTGCTCTCTCGGTATAGACCACTTCATCCGAACCCAGATGTAGATAATCCGAAATAATACAAGCATAATTAATGTTACTCGGCGCAATTTTCTCGTTTAAACCCGTAATTAAATCCCCTACTCTGCCATTACAGTTGACATCGCTATGGTGATAAGCAAACGCATTGTATTCTACACCCCCAAATAAAAACCAACCTGAATATAAAGTCGGATGTCTCAAATCTCGAACGGCTTCTGAAAAATCATCTACACCACTTAAGACAAAACTCCCCAGAGCCGTTGCAGAAGCATTACTGCCTCCATGCGGCGTGCCAGCAGTAAATAATTTTGCCACATGATGTTTTCCATCAGCTTGCCAATTAGAAGGGTTTTGAAAATATTCTCGAGATGCTAATCCTCCCATACTATGACCTACTAAAACCACTTTTTCTGCGCCTGTAACCAATAAAATACGCTGAATGGCATCTTTGACAGCCCATCCTTGTTTCGTGATAGCGGATTGATTACTGTAATCATCATTGAATGGAATCCCGTCATCACTCACATAAAGTTGCCCTGTTTTTGAAACGTCAAAATTGATATAATAATAATCGCCTATGCCTAAACTGTTGAAATACGGTCGCATAATGCGATTGACACTATCAGCGTCTGAAGTATATTGACTACCATCAGGATTCAAACAATAAGATAACCTTCCACCGAAAATCCAACCATAAGCAGAATCGGTTTTGTTTGTAAAGGAATCCCAAGTTTTACTATTGCTCGCTAAACCATGAATAAAAATAATCGGATATGGAATCCGTTTCCCTTGAATGATCGTATTCGAAATGGCTACGGTTTGCGCCGACACTAATCGGAAAACATTAGTTTCATCACTTTCTGGAATAGTGTGGTCCGCATCCACTTCAAAAAACATTTGATAGTCCCCTACCGTCATTGTAGCTGGTACGGCATACGTAAATGTAACTAATTGAGTCTCATTGACTGCTAATTGCCGAACAGAAACCTTGCCTACAACTTCAGTTGGAATAAGAACATTGTCAACACTAAGGTACAAAAGCATGTAATTCGCATCCGCAATCGAATTGCCTTGATTTTTAACAGTTGCCTCCATAATTAATTTTGCGCCTTTATGGACGCTTGCAACGGGCGGCGTGATGGCGGAAATAACTAAATCTGCTAATGCGTGTACCTTGTTGAAAGGCAAGCAAAGGGTTAGGGATAAAAGGATGTAAATTTTTTTCATGCTCGTTAAAAACTGATTATCAATAATTTATGCAAATGTAAAGTTATTACATGACAAATTATATAATCAATCATAATTATTGTATAAAACAAAATATGTATTGCAATAGGGCAACGCCCCTGTGAATCCATGACTGATTATATCCATTCGGAAGCCTGTGTTCGCACCTGAATAAATCGAATCTCCTCTACGAATGATTCCTTCAATAAACGTTTGCAGGACATATCGCCTCCAATTGCGTTCTCGAAAATTTAAATTTTGTAAAACTCTTGCCTCCAAATCCTTTCGTACAAATCGAACTAAACCCCCTCTAAAGTCTTAAATTCTTCCGAACTCCGCGACTGAAAGCCAGTTGAATATTATTTACTGACATTACGCAGTTGTTAAAAAAAAAGGAAAAAATTAGGGTATTGATCCCTAATTTTGCGTCCTTATTTACTTTAAATCAATAAAAAAGAATGAAGTACGCATTGCAGATGGATTTATAT
>JBDKKX010000631.1:0-3258 GCA_039795795.1 Bacteroidota bacterium
CATCGTTTAGTAACTACAAACAAAAAATCCATTCCAAGAAATGAATTTTCAAAAGCAATTCTCAACCCACGAAGCATTTTATTTGGCATTAAAAGCCAATAAGGATGAAGCATTCAGTTACTTGCGGTTCAAATTGGAAGAACCCGTAAGCAAACTTTGTTATCGCTATCGTTTAACTGCGCCGAAGGAGAGCGCGGAAGATATCCTTCAAGATACCCTTGAAAGTGTCTTTGCAAATCTTGGAACGGGTGCTTATAAGTTTAACTATGAGGTACCTGCGTCTCCTGTTACGTATGCACTTTCGATTGCTCGCAATAAAGTATTGTCTAAGAAAAAAGGAGCAACTCAATTGAGAACGGAAGATAATTTAGAAGATTTAGCAAATATGCCAGATAATCAAGATATTACAGATATTGAAAAATTAGAAACGATTGTAAACCATTTGCACACGAATATGGATCAGACCAGTGCCCGATTAATTTGGTTACGTCAAGCCGAAGACAAAGCGTATCGAGATATTGTAAACGAACAATTAATGCCCGAATTTACTCATGAAGTAAGTTTGCGCAATAAACTGAAAAAAAGTTGGGATAAATGGATTAGATTGCTTAAAAAAGATGGCTTTCTTTAATTTTACCCCTCAATTACTCAATCAAAAAAGAATTGAAATGAAAGACAAAATCTTAGAATATTTAAATAATGAATTGTCACCAACGGAACGTGTTGAGTTTGAAAAAGCTATAGCCGCAGATCCGATTCTGCAACAAGAGTTTCAATTTCAACAACATAAATGGATGCAATTAAGAACAGCGTATCTCAAACAGGTTGCCCAAACTAAAGCCCAAACTTGGGCAACAGGTGCGGCAGTCTTGCGGCGTAAACAAAAAGTGATTCGTTTACGAATGGTATTAGGGATTGCTGCCTGTTTTGCAGTAGTCTATTTTAAGTTGCGACAGGCAATTGGCTGTACTATCCAACCTTCTAAAACGCAGCCTAGAATTACAGTTCTTGATACAACTGCTTTTGATACTATAACTGCGATAAAATCAGTACTTACTTCTCCTGCAACACCTGCCAAAAAAGTAGAAATGGTGCTGCCTAAAACGAGCAAATCAAAGTCGCAGGCATGGGCGATTGCGCAAGTTCCCGAACCTGCAACGCCCGTAAAGCCCACTACGGCTGAAACAACCCAAGTTGAACTTGTTAAAACAGAGCCTGCAAAACCTATTTTAGCATCAAGTTTGGATAATATGAGTGAATTTACAGGAGAGAAAGGATTGATTCACAAGCATTTAAATAAAATTGATTGTAATAATTTTACAGTTTCATTTATTATTAAGGCGACTGGAATGATTGCAGATCCGCAATGGGTGAAAGGTGATGAAAAATGTAAAGAAGCTGCATTGGCGCAAATTCGGAGTATGCCGCAATTGAAAACCCCTATTTTGGATAAGAAACCTGCGGATTATAAATACTTCTTTAGCAAAAGATAGCAATGTGTTATATTATAAAGTACTGTGTCCTGTGTTCGCATGTTGATGATTATAGCGACGAGGCTCCACCTCTTCCCTTCCAAACAAAATCGTTAAGTCTGTTTGTGCGGTGGTATTGCATCTATAAACATTAATAAGCAGAGATTCCTCTTTTAATTGATTTTTAGGTAAAATCTTTGAAGGACATCTTGCCCTTAAATCCTTTCAATTGTTGAATCTTTGAAGGACATATTTGCCTTCCAATCTTTCCACTTTTGAACCGTTAAAGGGCATATTTGTCCGCAATTTCGGTTCGCAGGAATGAATTTTGTAATGCACCTGTCTATAATTTTATTCGTACAAATCAAACTCGACCACCACGAAAATCTCCAATTTTAACACAATTCCTTAACAAGGAGCAAGTTGAATATTATGTATATGTAAAATGTTGTTGACAACGATCGCACTGACGCAGCTCCCCGCAGTCGAGCCTTCGTGCGGTGGGTTTTGCGGGGAGTTGCCGCGCAGTGCTTTGTTTGCAACCGTTTTTTCAGAATATTATTTTTTCTCTGATTGAAAACGTCCCTTGCCCCAAACTTCGACCGCCATTTTTAACCCTTTTCGCGCCCTTTCCGAACTCGAAAAGAACCTTCTGCAAAGTTAAATTTTAATTCTCCAATCCACCAAACTTTTTTATGAATTTTATTTTTTATTTCTAAATTCTTACAAATCAACTTTTTATGCAGAAATCTTTTTATACTTTTTTTTAAATTTATTTAATTCTTTAAGAATCAATTTTTTAAATATTTTTTTCAAAGACTTCATCGTTTAGGTGTCACAACCCGTAACCCCTTTTTGCGCTTTCTCGAATCTCTTTGTGGCTATCTCACGAAGCTAAAGACTCTCCCCAACGAACACCATTAAAGTATAACCATCCCCGGATACCTCAAAAGAGGTGCTATAATTTTTACAATCCTCTTTCCAACGAATCGGTACGCCCGTTTCAATCCATTTGGAATCGAACTTTTTCAAGACAGGATAGTAGGCGGATAAATCTTGGATTTTTTTTGCGATTTCAATCCAGTTCGCCTCCTCAAAATGAAAACCATAGCAACATTCTTTTATTTTTCTTGTTTTTCGATCCGCAATGATAATGAAATACCGAGCGTCTGGAGCCATCTTTGGACTCAACGGGTCACGGGACGTTGGATCATAACGATAAAAAAGGCTTTCTTTGGAATCCATCATCGGAACTCTGTAAAGCCCTTCGATCTTAGGCAACTGGTTCACTAACATCTTTAAAGAAACGGTCAAGTGGTCAAAGGAAATCGTGTTGCAAGGGTTCCGCCCAAGAGGTAAAGTGAATATCAGTTGGGCGCAGTATAAATAAAAAAACGTTCTAATCATTTTTATCTTTTTTAAGATTGAAGTTCAAGAATCAACAACCGCAAATAGAGCGTTTCAAACACTTTACTATCTATAATTTATTGAATATCAAGACTATAGCATAACTCTATTTTAGGCGATTCTTTAAATTCAACTCCTTCTATTAATCGGTTTTTGGCGGACATTCGTTTTTCAATTGATTTTGGATGAGAAAGAACATTTGCCGAATCTGGGCAAGACAGAGTTGCCCCAATTTCGATTCGCAGGAAGAACTTTTGCAGGACATATCGCCTCCAAATCCTTTTCGATGAGAGGTTTTTACAAAATTCCTGCCCTCAAAACTTTTCGTACAAATCGAACCTTTCCAACCCGAAAATCTCCAAATCGTCCCAATTCATGA
>JBDKKX010000632.1:0-3240 GCA_039795795.1 Bacteroidota bacterium
ATGCCGTATTTCGTTGCATAACTTGGAACGGATAACATGATCCAACGAATCGCAGTTTCTCTTTCCGCTTCTGTTTTAAAATCCGCACTCCGCGCAATTTCTTGATGGTTTGCGCCGCGCAAAATAAAATAATATTTGCCATTTTCGTACTTCCGTTCCCAACGGTTCGCATCTCCAACGCTTTTTATCACCGCCCTTAAACCATTATCCCTACCCGAACCGCCTGCATAACCTTGACTATATAATATGGTCTTACCATTATCATCATTCAACAAAAAATAATAATCTTTTTCATGCCGAAGCGTCGCAAAACCAGCTGCTTTCGTACCTGCGGGCACATTTAAATTGTATTGATTCACCGCACGACGCGTTGAACCCGCCCGTTCTGGTTTAGGGTACGCAGCGAGATAACTGGCACCATTTTTTTGCAAGTATCCCGAAGCGCGTTCCGCCTCTCCCCGAGTGTCATAAAACCCACTTCGTGCAATTTCAAAACCGTTTGAACCTTTTAAAACAAAATAATATTTGCCGCCATTAGACACGATTTCATATCGTTTTGAATTGCCCGACGCGGTGATAATTTGGTAAATGCGATTATCGCGCTGATACGCCGAATCAAAATTACGACTAAATAATAAAGCCTTTCCATCGGGTCCATTGAAATGGAAATAATAACCTGCTTTATTATCATTCCGATTAAAGGTTTCAAATCCCGCTTTCCCAGAGCGCGACCAATAAGCAAAATCATAATATGGGGATAAATCCACTTTGCCAATATCCATTCGATTGCGAATCGTGGTGACGACTTCATCTACTTGATATTGCGTCTCATCCGAAGCATCTTCCGACAAGTCTTCAATCGCTTCACGGACTTCATTATTGGAATCGTAAGGAAGACTTTCGGCAATCCGTCTGCCGCCATCCGATAGCGCAAACGTATGATTCCCATTTTTAGATTCGGCTTTGTAAGCCGTTGCATCGGGCAGCAGTCGGATGACAGAGCGCATTGCGGAGATACACGTATCCCGTGTTTCAAACGCCATACTGTTCAAAACGATTTCGCCCGCCGTATTCGAGAGCGTAAAATAGTAGCGATTATCATCGCCCGTTTGATACATATTGAATCTCATGGAGCTGAAATATTTGTTTGTAATGAATTAAAAATTGAAATGCACCTATAAAAATAGTAATATATAAAACATTGAGGATACATTTATTATATAACTATGCACGAGAACCTTGAAATGGCTCTCTCCGTTTTCAAAAGCAATTTTAGGGACATTTGTTGAATTGGTCAAATTTTTAGTGCAAAAATTTATAAAAATAAATACATTTTTATTCAACTAATATAAAAACAATTTATGTCAATAGCAAATTACATTACAGTTAAATACAATATTTCAGGTAAGGAAATCTTTCTTTTTTAGAAAAAGATTGTAAACTCAATAAGAATTCAAGAGGTTAAGGCGTTGCTTTATGACCCATTCTGCAACCAACAAATTGAGAATCCAACTTGTCCAAGATACGATTTGATACGTCGTATCTAAATCTAGTTGGGTGTATGCAGCAAACCCTGCTTGCATTAAGCGCAATGTAATAGCAGAAAAAGTTAATGCGTAACTCCTTAACATCCAAATGGCATGTTCCCGAACCGCTTTTCGTCGAATGGCTTGATAACCTTGCCAAGTCGTGTACCACCATAACAAACTCAATAATAAAAAGGATGGTTTGGCAATCCATCCGCCATTGGCGTAGAAAGACATTACAAATGCTGCAGGCGCACTGATGATTAAAATGCCAAAAGTATAAATCTTTCCAATCCAACGATGTATGTGGACAGCGCGTTGTAGAATGTAATTTGAAAGTTGAGTTAAGCCTGCTGCCAAAATGAGTAAACTGGAAAATATATGCAAATAAAAAGACCAACGATAATGTTTTAAATGAATAATTCGTTGCTTGGATAATAAAAAATCAATATCTGTTTTACCTGAAGTGTATGGAATGATAATGTTATACATCAGTCCGCAGAAAAAAATTAAGGATAGTGCGCACAAAAGAGAAAAAATGCGTTTCGGCAATGATATATATTTAGTTTTCATCCTTTTTTCTAAAATTTTGATTGAAAATACAAAAATACACCAAAAATTCAAAAAAAGATAGCTCCCAATGGCAGTAATTAAAAAATTTAAGTGCAATTTTGCTTCAAATTCTAAACGATGAACAAATTACAACCCATTAAAAGCAAACCGTTTAAAATCAAACCCATTATGAGGTATTTATTGCATTTCATTTTCACGAGTTGTCTGTTTCCTTTTTTATCCTGCGTTTCTCCAAAGCGATACCAAGAATTATTGGTTGCAAAAGATGCGATTCAACGCGATTTAGATATGTTGCAAAACGTTAGCCGAGAGAAATTAGTATTAGCAGACAGTATTATACATATACATAAAATTATTGATTCATTAACGGGCGTCGTGGATGAATGGAAACTTCGGCATGATGCCCTTTTGCGGACGCACGCTGCCCAAATAGAAGAACTTAAAAAAGTTCGGGGCGGACAAGAGGATTTAGTGCGCGGCAATGTGGCAGAACAAGAACGTTTGCATAAACAATTGGCTGAAAAAAGTGCGGAGTTAGACCAAAAAGTGAAAGAATTGAAATTATTGAAGTTGACTTTATGGGAATTTAAAGGGACGATGGAAGAGTTTAAAACAAGAACCAAGTTACAAGAAGAATAAAAGTAATTGCGGAATACGGCAATCGCCACTTTGGAAATGTAGATACAATGGGAGAACGGATGGGGCGGATTGGGCAGATGGAAACAGATTTTTTTTATCTCAATGCATGGGTTTCAAGACAAAAAATAAAAAAATCCGTTTCCATCTGCCCAATCCGCCCCATCCGTTCTCACATTCTATTTTCATCCAATTAGAGTTTGGTCATCGGCTTCTCCTTATCCTCAATTCGGTGCGTGATACGCTGAATTGCATCCACAATATTATCAATCACTGGAGGATAATCCACATATTTTGTTTGATGATTATCTTTACCCCAAATGCTAATCGTCACAATTTTGCGTTTATCGCCATATGCGACCATCAAACGCAAGGGAATTGGAGTCGGTTTTATCATTTTTCGCTTCTCACAAACCGCAGAATTACAATCGTACATGCGTTGCATTTCAAAAAATTGGTTTGAAAAAACATATTCTGCAAATTGTTCCAATTCTGTTCTCGAAAT
>JBDKKX010000633.1:0-3236 GCA_039795795.1 Bacteroidota bacterium
GCCAACAAAGCACTGCGCGGCAACTCCCCGCAAACCCCAACGCAAAGGCTCGACTGCGGGGAGTTGCGTCAGTGCCACCGTTCGCAACAATATTTTATATATAAATAAGTATGAACTGGCTTTCAGTCAATGAGTTGTAATACAATTGGGGATTTTCTTGGTGGAAAAGCTGGATTTGTACGAATAGAATTAGAGGCAAAGTATATTACAAAATGTACTCATACGATCCGAGATTGAGGGCAAATATGTCCTACAAAAATTTATTTTGGGAAAAGTAGTTGAGGGCAGCAAAAAGATGCTCATCCCAAAAGTTACTTATATGCTCACTGTGAGACAAAAATAAAACAATATTCCTATTTTCAACTTTAAAAAAGCTCATTTCGATGAAACATTTTCTTCGCTGGACGAAAAATCCAGCTCGTCCCTTTATTAGAGTCTGTTTACTGACTCTGTGTTTTTGCGCCCCGTTTTTTGCTTGGGGACAATTAGATAAGTTAGCAGTACAATTGGGTACAATCGACCCTGTAGAAGTGGATATAGCTCAAAACGCACTCACCAATCTAACCAAAACGGATTACGTGTATTTGGTTGTTTACTCGTCCAATGACAAGGATAAATTTGCACTTTATACCAGTGGTAAAATTCGTCCTATAGCACCCGAAAAAGTAGCTGCCTTGATATTACCCCAAATAGATCCTTCCAAAAATGTAGTGCTTTTATCCAGTGCGAGTGCTGCTGCAACCCAAGAATTAGCAGATGTCTTGGGCGCGGAAGATATTAAAGCAAAGCGTAAAGTGCGGCAAGTCATCGGTTGGGAAGAAGATGTTTTGCTGTATAAAAATGGTGCATTCAAGGGTTATGGAAAGTGTTTCTCTTATGAACTCAAAAAAACACCGCAAGAACTCCTTAACAATATTCCAACGGGTTCCAACTTCGTAACGGGAACCGATTTCATTGCTTTAAGTCAGTCTCCCAACACTTTACGGGAGTGGTTAAGGGATTGGACTCCTATAGAAACGAAAGACAAGGTGATGGAAAGTGTCAAGGGCATTAAAACCCGAAATATTACTTTATACAATACTTTAGTGCAAAATAAACGTTGTTTTATGAAGGGCTGGCGATACTTGTGGGAGCTCGAATACGAAAGTTATTTAAGAGCCGATATAAACTTTCTATGTCAAGTCGCAACGATTCAAGAACAATACACTCGAAATAAAACCTTAAAACCCGATTCTATGGCGGCTTATCATGCGTCTTTTGTAGATTTTCTTAAAAACGGAACTAAAAAAGAATATACAGACCAATTAACGGTTACAGGGTTACTGCCTTATCAATTTGAAGCCATTGTTGAAGCCTCAGTGAATAGTATGACACTCGAAGAATTCTTGAAAGAAAAAACAGGGGTTTCAACCCCTTTTGGCAAGCAAATAGCGGTTATCGGCAGTTCTGAGTTGAATTTGCAAAAAGAATTGATGGCAACCAACTCCGAAACGTTGCCGAAGGTACTTTGGACGGCTTTGCGTAAAACCCTCACAGACAAGGATTACATTAAAGAGATTACGACGCTGCGAGATGCTCGAATTAAATTAATCGGGATGATCAATGAGCGTATCGGACAAGACCCAGAAATAAACTTTCAAAAATTGATAAATCTTACGGTCACCACAAAGTGGATTCAAAACTATGTTTCTTGGGGATCTCTTTTTGAAAATTGGATGGAAAAGCGTTATTTTGTAGCTGCGACGAGCCCTGATATCAAAACAGTGAATGCTTTCGTTATTAAGGATGATGAGGGAACTCTATTGGATGAAAAAAAGAAAGTGAATCAAGGGAAGGCAACTTTTTATTTTGAGATTGGGAATGGAAATAGTATTCCTGTATCCAAAGCAACGGATGCAGCAATAGCAGCTGCTCAATCCAAAGTAGATGCAGCAAAAACGGTCACAGATAAAAAGATTGCAACCGATGCCCTATCTTTTTTGTTAAAATCGCTTAAGACACGCACATTAGATGCCAGTTACCTCGAAAAAAATACAGATGCCGAATTAAAAGAGGCAAAAACGAAAGATTTAGAGCCGCGAAGTGAACTCGTGGTCGTAGAATTGAAACATATACAAGGCAGATTGGAAGGAGAGCCGTTAGAGCGATTAAAAGATCATGCGAAATTGGTGGCTACCAATAAAGTGAGACGGATTGAGTATATCTTTTCAACAGAAACAGCAGCCAAAGAAAACCAAATCCATTTTCAAACTTATTTCATTAAAAGTGTTATAGGACAAGCCCCGGTTCCTCTAAGAAAAGGAAATGATTATGAAATCTATTTTATTAACCTAAAAGGAGTGAAAACGCCCTTTAATTTCAAATAATTAAGAATGATTCGATTTTCTTATAAACGAACGCAATCGGCATGGACAGAACCTAATTTCTTAAGATTATTAGAAATTATGGAAACCTATCGTTTCCCTAAACCCAGCCTTGCTTCTAAGATGCATAAAAATACTTGGAAAGATTTTCCAATTACCCACTTTAAGGATAAAAATTTATTAAAAGCATTAGTTCCTGTGCGAAAACGTTCTTCAGACTATATCGTAATGATTGATAATGCCTCTGAGGAACACGTCCATTTTGCTTTTACACAAGGCTTGGATAATATTTTGGTATTGAACCGCTTGAAATCATTCCTAACAAACCCTGAAATCAAATCCCTTTTTTATGACTTATCGCAACTGGAAGGATGTGATTATGGGTGGTGTTCCATTTTTGAGGATAAACTTTATACAAAAAACTTCACATCATTAGATTTTTCCAATAAAATGATGTTAAATTGGTTACAATTTTACAAAAAAGATCACTTAGAAAAAATAGGTGGTTTTGTAGTATTTGAGTCGAATCCATATGTGCAAACTCAGCGCATTCACGATGGGTTGTTTATACAAGTAGGAGAGGATCCTGCGATTTTTGATACGCCTGCTGGAGAAGCATTGCTAATAAATGCGATAAATGCCTTACCGCTTATAAAACAAGGATTCTAATTTTAAGTAAAATATATATTTAAAAATACTGTTGCGAACAAAGCACTGCGCGGCAACTCCCCGCAAAACCCAACGCAAAGGCTCGACTGCGGGGAGTTGCGTCAGTGCCATCGTTGTCCGCAATTTTTTATATATAAATAAGTATGAACAGGCTTATAATTAAGGAGTTGTGGTAGCATTGTGGATTTTCGTAGTGGAAAAGTT
>JBDKKX010000634.1:0-3236 GCA_039795795.1 Bacteroidota bacterium
CGGATTTCGCGGCTTTCACCGATTCTTACGGATTTTTGCAAAAAAAATCCGTACGAATCGGTGAAATCCGCGAAATCCGTACATCCATTCGTATCACAATTTGTAACCTACTTAATGTGAATTATTTAAAAATTACATATTTATGAAACATTCAATCTTGATTATCAGCGTTTTAGGAGCGATAACTGCCTGCAAAACGCATCAAACTGCTATTCAAACAACTCCTAAAACCACTCACACGACTCATATTGTTGAAAATAGTATTCCTTGTTTGTACATGCGTGCAGGCACCTCCAAGGGACCCTTTTTAGACATGCGCGATTTGCCTACGGACGTAGCGGAACGAAATAAAATTTTGTTAAAAATCATGGGTTCTCCTGACCCGCATCAAATTGACGGTTTAGGCGGAACGGTTACGGTGACGAGCAAAGCGGTCATGGTTCAACCTTCCAAACGAAAAGGCATTGATGTCGATTACCTTTTTGCACAAGTGGAAATTGAAAAAGCATTTGTGGACACAACGCCACCTTGCGGTAATATGATGGCAGGAGTCGGTCCCTTTGCGATTGAGCGCGGGATGGTCCAAGCAACGATTCCAGAAACGCGCGTTATGGTTTATAATATTAATACGAATTCCATCATCGAAGAAGTGGTTCAAACGCCCAAAGGTCATGTCGAATACGACGGTACGATGGCGATTAGCGGGGTGCCAGGGACGGCTGCGCCAGTCGTATTAAATTTATTTGACCAAGTGGGCGGCAAAACGGGAAAATTATTGCCCACAGGCAAGATTCGAGATACGATTCAAGGCATTTCTGTTTCGTTGTTAGATGCTGGAATCCCAATGGTTTTGATGAAAGCAGGCGATTTTGGTTTGAAGGGCGATGAAAATGGTGATTTTTTCCAAAAAAGCAAAGATTTAATGGCAAAATTGGAAAAAATCCGCTTGGAAGCAGGACAAAAAATGGGTTTAGGCGATGTCAGCAACAGCGTTTTGCCTAAAATAGGCTTATTATCCAAACCCAAAAGTTCTTTGAATAATATTCAATCCTTATATTTTACGCCCAAAACCTTGCATCCTGCACATGCGGTGACAGGTGCGATTTGTGTGGGGACTGCCCTTAAAATCAAAGGCAGTGTCGCTTCTGAAGTGGGCAACACGAATAGTCTGCCAAGTGAAGTCATTATTATAGAGCATCCATCGGGTGTGATTGAGGTTAAACTTGAAATAGAGACAATCGGCGATAAAATAAATGTGAAGCGGGCGGGAACAATTCGGACCGTACGCAAAATTATGGAAGGCGTTGTATTTCACTAAGGAGCATGGTACGTTGGAATTAGGATTAAATGGGATTTTTTTAGGATTAAATGGGATTGATTTTTTAGGATTCAGTGGATTTTCAACCTTTCAATCCCATGAATCCTAAAAAATCAATCCCATTTAATCCTAAAAAAATCCCATTTAATCCTAATTCCAACGTACCGCAAATGTAAAAAAAACATATAACAAAAAATGAATCTAAGCAAAAGTGTTCAATACATGCTTATCAGCACGATAAGTTTTTCCATCATGCAAGCCCTCATAAAATACCTCCCAGAAATACACAGTTTTGAACATGTATTTTTCCGGTCTTTTATTACATGGCTTTTCGCTATTTTTTTCCTTTTTTGGCATAAAATACCATTAAAAGGCAAAAACACCAAACTTTTATTCACCAGAGCCTTCGTCGGCAGCATTTCCTTATTTTCATTTTTCTACATTTTGCCCCGCATTCCATTCGGAACTGCCGTTACATTAAAATATTTATCCCCTATTTTCACCGCCATTTTAGCGATTTTCATGCTGGGCGAACGATTAAAATGGATACAATGGGCATTTCTCGGAATAGCCATGTTAGGCGTTTGTTGTCTAAAAGGCTTTGATATGCGCATCGGCACTTTCGACCTAATCATCGGACTGATTTCCGCTTTTGCGAATGGATTACTATACATCCTCATCCGACAAATTGGCGACGACGACCATCCATTAGTCGTTATCCACTATTTCATGCTGATAGCGAGTGTCCTAAGCGGTGCATTATCCATCCCCTATTGGAAAACGCCTAATGTACAAGAATCCATCATCTTGTTGCTCATTGGCTTAACTGGTTTTATAGCGCAAGTGCTTTTCACGTACAGTTTGCGCGGCACATTAGATACGGGCAAACAAGAAGACACCAGTTTTTTATCCATGTTGAGATATACAGAAGTCCTTTTTGCCTTAATCATCGGTTATTGCTGGTTTGGTGAAACCTATACGATCCAAACTTTTTTTGGTTTTATCCTCATTTCCATTGCTTTAATTGGCATGATACGATTTAAAACAAAACAAAATAAATTAAATTTAAATTGACGACATGAAAAAAAGGTATCAATTAGTACTCGTATTCGTCGTTTTTGCGGTCATCACTTATTTGGACAGAAATTCAATTTCGGTGATTAGCAAGGACATGATGAAAGATTTAGGCTTGAACAAAGAACAATGGGGCTTAATCTTGGGCGCGTTTTCATTGGCTTACGGCTTATTCGAGATTCCGACAGGCATCTTAGTCGATAAGTATGGACCCAAAATTACGTTGATTCGGATTGTGCTTTGGTGGTCTTTTTTCACGATTTTGACTGGATTCGCCACAGGATTTTATTTTTTAATCCTCACTCGGTTCTTATTTGGCGCGGGCGAAGCGGGTGCCTTTCCGACTGCTTCTGTTGCAATCGCAAGATGGTTTCCTGCGGTAGAACGGGGACGGATTCAATCCATTGTTTGGATGGGCAGTCGTTTGGGCGGGGCATTAGCTCCGTTTGTTGCCCCCTATTTAGCTTATACGTATGGAGGATGGCGCGCTGTTTTTTACATTTTAGGAGCATTAGGTTGTCTTTGGGCGATTTATTGGTGGTTTTGGTACAAAGACGAACCGAAAGATATGCCGAATATCAGTGCCGAAGAAGTCGCAGAAATCGAAGCAGGGCGCAGTTTGAAAAAGACAACCCATGCTTTACTGCCTTGGAAAATTGTTTTGCGCAATAAAAACTTATGGGCATTAATGGGTATGTATCATTGTCTTTTGTATGGAGCTTATTTCTATATGTCATGGATGCCCAAATATTTACAAGAAGGTCGCGGTGTTTCGGAATCCAAAACAGGATTTATGGTTGCATTACCGTTCATTTTGGGGATGGCAGGCTGTCTTGCGGGTGGA
>JBDKKX010000635.1:0-3228 GCA_039795795.1 Bacteroidota bacterium
TTTTTTTTTGCCTAAAATCAAGCATTGAATTCCAAAAAAATCCGTACCAATCGGTGAAATCCGTGGAATCCGTACATCCGTTTGTATCCTAATTTTCCAAAGCGAAAACTGCTGTTTTTAAAATCTGTTAGGTGTATTCATTTAAAAATCAATCTTTTACAAATTTTTCTTTTTCAATTCGCTTACCGCATAATCTGCTGCTCGCGCCGTCAACGCCATGTACGTCAACGATGGATTCACGCAAGATGCCGAAACCATGCCCGAACCATCCGTTACAAACACGTTTTTCACCGCATGCACTTGATTCCACTTATTCAGCACCGACGTTTTCGGGTCTTTGCCCATGCGCGCCGTCCCCATTTCGTGAATCCCCAAACCGATGTGCGTTTTATCACTATTATATGGTGTAATATTTTTGAAACCCGCCGCTTCCAACATTTCAGCGCAATCATTCATCATATCCACCCGCATTTTCAACTCGTTTTCGCCAAATTGCGCTTCAAACGACAATATCGGCAAACCCCATTTATCTTTTTTGTCGCTAAACGTGAAACGATTGTTCGGATCGGGCAAAATCTCGCCAAAACCTGAAAAGCCCATCGACCAACCGCCCGGTTGCGTCATATCGACTTTGAACTTCGCTCCAAAACCGTCCATATTCGTACCGCGATTCCAGCCCGCACGACTCGCACCGCCTTGATACCCAAAACCGCGCAAATAATCGCGTTTATCCTTGCCCCAATTCCGAAAACGGGTCACATATAGTCCATTCGGACGGCTGCCAAAGTAATAATCGTCCACAAAACCGTCATGTTGCCCACTCGCGCCCACACCTAAATGATGATCCATCAAATTCCGTCCCAATTGATCACTTTCATTCCCCATGCCCGTCGGGAAACGATTCGACTTCGATTGCATCAAAATCGACGTAGAACCAATCGTGCCCGCATTCAAAAAGATGATTTTTGCATAATATTCCGTCACCGCCTTCGTGATTTGGTCAATCACGCGCACCCCAGTTGCCCGTTGTTTGTGTTCGTCGTAAATGATTTCCATCACAATCGCATTATGAATCATCGTCAAGCGACCCGTTTTCGCCGCCGCAGGCAACGTCGCTGACAACGAACTAAAATACGCCCCAAACGGACAACCGCGCATACATTTATTGCGAAATTGACAAGTGCCGCGTCCCAAAGCCGTATGTTGCGCCTCCGGTTGCGTCAAATGCGCCGTCCGACCCAATGTAGCCGTCCGTCCCAATTTGCTAATCGCATTTTTGAAATGAATTTCTGGCGCAGTCAATGCCATCGGCGGCAAAAAATGACCATCTGGCAATACGTCCAAACCTTCTTTCTGCCCCGAAACGCCTACAAATTTTTCAGCATACGTGTACCAAGGGTCTAAATCTTCATACCGAATGGGCCAATCAATCGCAATCCCCTCTTTCGCATTCGCCTCAAAATCCGCTTTATTCCAACGATACGATTGCCGCCCCCATAACAATGATTTTCCGCCCGTGTGATACGCCCGCAACCAATCAAATCCGCCTTTTTTTTCAAAATAAGGATTTTCCTTATCATTTTCAAACAAATGCCGATGTTCCTCATTCGCGGTATAACCTGTGCGGATGCCCGCCCAATATTGTTCCGCCGCCATATTATCGGGTCTGCCGCGATGCGCAAATTCCCAAGGGTCTTTATTTGCCGTTTCGTAGCCCGTGACATGTTTGATTTCGCGACCGCGCTCCAAAACCGCTACTTTTAACCCTTTTTCAGTCAACTCTTTAGCAGCCCAGCCGCCCGTGATGCCCGAACCCACAACAATTGCGTCATAAGTCCTCTTTTTTATCGCTTCTATATTGATATTCATATTGAGAATTAATGGTGAATGATGAATTATGAATGGTGAATTATGAATGGTGAATTATGAATGATGAATTATGAATTATGAATTATGAATTATGAATTATGAATTATGAATTATGAATTATGAATTATGAATTATGAATTATGAATTATGAATTATGAATGATTTTTATTTAAACCATTCCTAATAAATGAGGTTCGTATTTTTACAATTAATGGATTATTAATTGATTACAAGATTCATCATTCATCATTCATCATTTATCATTCATCATTTATCATTCATCATTTATCATTCCTTAATAATAGTATGCTTTTTGCCCCGGTTTCAACTTAGTCGCTTCAAATTTACCCGGAATCGGTTGGTAATCAAACGACGCAGTCAGCCCCTTTTCAGACGTGTAATACCCAAACAACGTCAATTCCTTCATCAAACGCCAGAATGGAACCCCCAATTTGCCATCCAACGTTTCCTTGTCCACATTGTCCCCGACTTTGACCTGCTTGACTTGATACGCCTTCATCAACGCTTTCGTATCCGTTTCGACCTGTTTTAACAGTTCGACTTGCGCCGCATTTGCCAACGTGAGAAAGTTTTTCTTTTCTAAATCCGCAAGACCCGCCAAAAAGCTATTGTGTTCGGGCGTTTTGTAACAATCTTGCAGCATCAGCTCAATAAAAGCAGGCACTCCTGCATCCTTCGCCCCAGGCGTATCCGTTTTTGGGATAATATGTTCAGCGACTTCGGCAACGATTTTGCGCTGCACATCGGTCAACGTGAAAGCAGCACCAATAAACAACGGTTGCCCGATGTGATTGATGGCATTCAGGGTAGGCACGGAGAAAGTCCCACCGACTAATAGTGCCAATCTGGAAATGGCATCCCTTCGATTCATAGACGTGATGTTGAGTAGTGAAAAATAAACTTTATAGGACAAAGTTGAATCTTTTTTTTGGAATCTTTATATAATTTTAATTTTTCTACACAAAAATGACAAAACGACTATACGAATGGATGTACGGATTCAACGGATTTCACGGATTCGTACGGATTTTTTTTTATTTTTTGCTGGAAACCAAGCATTGGGGTTTAAAAAAATCCGTACGAATCCGTGAAATCTGTGAAATCCGTACATCCATTCGTATCACAACCGAATCATCTTGGGTCTAAAAATTAAATTTTACCCTTTTGAGACAGCCACTTTGGGGCGATTTTTTTTTGTTTTCTCTCTTTTCAAGGTTTTCAAATGCGATACATGCTTTATTTCACGTCACTAACAAACAATTTACATTTTTTATCCATTCAGAAATGAAAAAAGATTTGGTGGATTCAAAAAAAGGCAACAATTTTGCAAGAAGGATG
>JBDKKX010000636.1:0-3220 GCA_039795795.1 Bacteroidota bacterium
GTACCACTAAATTCATCCGACCAAACTAATTGATAACAAGCCGTTTGAGCAAACATGTAAATGGGGTTAAAGAAAATAAAAACAAGGAGTTTTGTAAGGTTGCTCGTTTGAGATGTCATTTTGATATTGGTTAATTATGAATAGTAGCGCAAAAATGCGTTTTTTTTTAATAACATAACCCTTACTACGTGACAAAAAACAGATTTCAGCACAAAAAACAAAAAGAATAACATGGTTTTGATAATTGACAAATTTTGCTTTACTTTGCCTTTTCAGTGCATTGGAGCAACGCAACTATTTGAAAATCAATCGTAATAAAAATCCATCAATGGAAAAAATAACGCAACTTTCGCAATTAGATAGCAATAGCGTTTACAGCTATGCCGATTATTTGACTTGGCAGTTTGAACAAACGGTCGAATTAATTCGTGGAAAAATCCTGCGAATGGCTTCTCCAAGTCGGAAACACCAAGATATTTCTTGGGAATTAAATGGTCAATTTTATAATTTTTTTCGGAATCGACGTTGCAGATCTTATTCTGCACCATTTGACGTGCGTTTATACGACAAAAAAAAGTCGCTGAAAGCCAATAAAGATGTTTTTACTGTGATTCAACCCGATTTATGCGTGATTTGCGATTTGGATAAATTGGATGATAATGGCTGTTTGGGTTCGCCCGATTTGATTATTGAAATTCTATCTCCGGGTAATTCGAGCAAAGAAATGAAAATGAAAAAGCAATTATATGAAGAAAATGGCGTAAGAGAATATTGGATTGTGGATCCAATCCGTGAATTATTGGTGCAATATGTGTTGGAAACGAATGAAAAGTATAGCCCACCGCAGATTTTGTTTGATGATGAGACCGTAGAATCTGCCATTTTTGAAGGATTGAATATTGTGTTGAAAGAGCTTTTTGTGTTATAAGAAATTAATTTTGTCCCGAATTACACGAATTTACGCGAATTATTCGTGTAAATTCGTGTAAATTCGTGTAAATTCGTGTAAATTCGTGTAATTCGTGGCAAAATTAGCTTATTTCCGTTTCAAAATCCATTGGATACAACTATCTATCCAATCCACCTCATTCGTTGGATTATCCATGCCGTAACCATGTCCTCCTTTTGCATAAAAAAACGATTCAACAGGTACGTGATTTTGCTGCAAAGCCGCCATGAATAAAATCGAATTTTGAACTTTTACAACATTGTCATCCACCGCATGCGTAATAAAAGTGGGCGGCGTTTGAGGCGTTACTTGCAATTCATTGGAATATTCCTTGATACTATCGGGTTCAACCTGCAGGGAAGCCAATTTTTGTTCGGAAGTTTGCCAATTTTGCATAATTTTATTCAATTCTTCCGCAGAAATATTGCCTACTAAATTCATCCGAGAACCATAATGCGTCAAACTATCCGCAAAACTGATAACAGGATAGTTCAAAATCATAAAATCAGGTCGCAAGTTGGTTTTTTTAGGATTATCAATGCGCGGTTTCAAAAAATGCGTTCCTGCGGTCGAAGCCAAATGCCCGCCTGCGGAACTACCTTGAATCCCTATTTTTTGCGGATGAATGCCCCATTGTTTTGCATTTTCGCGCACCCATTGAATGGCTCGTTGCGCATCTTGAAGCGGCACAATGGATTTATTATCCACATATTGTGCATTCGGCAACCTATATTTTAAGACAAATCCAGCAATCCCATGTTCGATTAATTTCCGAGCAATATCATGCCCTTCATGGTCTATCGCAACGCCCGAATAACCGCCGCCCGGACAGATTATAACGGCAATACCTGTTGATTTACCTTTTTCGGGCAGATAAATCGTCAATTCAGGTCGGGCAACTCGGGAAATAAAATGTCCCATTTTTTTGCCCATCGGAAAAATCAACGCGGTATCGGTTAAACCTGCAATGTTTTTAGAATTGGGTGCGTGACCGTCATAAAGCGGAATTACTTTTTGAGCCTTCGCTCCTGCTGAAAAAGCGATGAATAAAAGGAGGAGTAACTTGATTTTCATTTTTTAAAGAATTATTTTAACCACAAATTCTTAGTACGGGACAAAAAAGATTTTCATCACAGATTGAACAGATTCAACGGATTTTCACAGATTTTTTTTGATTTTCAAACGTTAAAGCCAAAAAAAATCTGTATAAATCTCGTGGAATCTGTTCAATCTGTGCCAAAAAGTATTTTTGTCCCGTACTGAGCCACAAATTATAAAACGATTCATCTATTCAAAATCAATGTCTTTAAATGTTGTAACATATAAATAATCTTATTCAAATGACTTGCATCCGTACTATTTAAGGTTTCCGAAACGCAATATTCATTGCCATTCAAAATCGTAAAATACCAACTTTCGCCCATCAACCAAGCACCATATAAGGGCTTTTCATCCTTATTTTGAACTTGTGCAAGCAACATCGCCACCAATACTTGAGCTTCAGCATCCAACTTATCGCCCTTGCCCTTTTTGAATTCCTGCAAGAAAAAATAAGGTGCTTTAGGTCTGCCGCCGTGAGTAGGTGTTGCAATCATGCAATCACATATAACTGAAAAACTATATCCTTGAATCGTGCCGACCAAAGGTCTTTCATAAAAAACCGCTACTTTATCGGGAATGCTCACTTGACTGGCTCTTAACACCGCACTTACAAATTGCATTTTCAACTCTTCTTCATTCCATTTACGCCGATTGAGCAACAAATCTTGGCGCGCCTCTTCTACAATAATGGCATGAGCAGGTGCAATATTGCCAGTTGCGGCTTCCCAAGCGGCAAGGTGCGCACATTGTGTGACCACCGAAATCCCTAATGCGTCAATTACATTGGCTACATCTGTTAGTATAATTGTTTTTTTACTTGATTTTGCCATTTTTAACTCATTTAAGTATTGAATAACAAGTTCGGGAAACTTGAAAAGTTTCCCGAACTTAATGGGCGAATTTATTAAACTACTTTTACTAAGCGCAAAAATACACTTTAAACGCAATAATTTATCATCGTTTTTTACAAAAATGCCCTTGTTCATAGCGGTCTTGCGCGGGCAAAATGCCTGTGGGCGCATGGTTCGTTTTTGCTAAACGATGTGTGCCATCCTCTTTATGGACAATAGGTCGTTTAAAAAAGCTATCAGGTAATGCTTTTTCATCCGAATTCTCTTGAATTTTGCCTCGAATATTATTTTTTAATTCAAAATGTTTCGTCCCGCCCAG
>JBDKKX010000637.1:0-3212 GCA_039795795.1 Bacteroidota bacterium
TGACGGGGGCTGTGGATGGCATTTCGTTGAATGAGGCGAGTGGTTTTGTCATCAATAAATGCTCTGTGAATGAAACGCGTGTATCTGCTGTCGAGACGCAACTCAATGGTATTCAAATCATTACGCCTTATTCTATTTTGGGAGATACCTTTGTGATGAAGCATCCGAATGGTTTGGAAGATTTTAAAGATTATAATAATAATGTGTATATGGATGCCCGCATCCATGATTCCAAAGTCATGTTGAAAGATATTATGGCTTTCGCGCCACCGTTAGATAAGAATGATTTTTTTATTAAAAATAAAAATTTGTTGGCAACGATGGAAGGTATGTTGCGCGGCAAAGTGAATTCTTTGAAAGGCTATGACATCAATTTGAAATTAAATGAATATTTTAAATTTAAAGGCGATATTGAAACGCATAATTTGGCAGTGCGGGATGAGGAAATGATGCACTTGAAAATCAAGCGTTTGGAGTCGGATGTGAAGTCATTAAGGCAGTTGATTCCGGGATTTGACCCGCCGATAGAAGTGAATAAGTTGGGTAATTTGGATTTTCAGGGCAGTTTTGAAGGTTTTTTTGAAGATTTTGTGGTAAATGGGGTGTTAAATACGGAACTTGGGCAGGTTGCAGGGCATGAATTGCGGCTTAACCTTAAACCGGGCAGGGACGACGCAAGTTATAGTGGGGACGTTGCTTTCAAGGATTTTGATTTGGGCAAATGGGCAGATAGCCCTGATTTGGGCAAAATTACGTTTAAAGCGTATGTGAAAGATGGTTTGGGCATCACAAAAAAACATCCGCGTGCGAATTTATCGGCAAAAGTGGAAAGTTTTTGGTTTAAAAATTATGAATACCGCAATTTGACGGTACGAGGAGAATTGCGTTCTGATTTATTTGAAGGGCATTTGACAGGAAAAGATGATAACATGGATTTTAATTTTGATGGAACGGTCAATTTTGCAGGTGACAAACCTTTATATGATTTTAAATCAGAAGTTTATAAATTAGATTTAAAAAAGTTGAATTTGGTGAAAGATGATTTGTTAGTGACGGGCAATATTATTATGAAATTGTCGGGCGATAAATTGTCGAATATGAGTGGGGATGCGACGGTCAATCATTTAAAATTGGTTTTAAAACAAAAAGATATTATTGAAATAGATAGTTTAAGTTTGAAATCTTATACGGATGCGGCTCAAAAGAAACATTTTTGGGTAGATTCGGAAGTGTTTTTAGTGGATTTGGTTGGGAAATTTGATATAGAGGCGATTCCAGAAGCCTTGAAACAACATTTTGCGCAGAATCATCCGCGCTTAACAAAAGATTTACATCTATTGCCCGATTACAAAACCATTGCAAATCAATCGTTTCATTATGACATTCGCATTAAAGATTCTAAAAATTTAACTTTTTTGATAGATTCTTCTTTGAAACGGTTTACCAATGCCACCTTTAATGGTTTTTTCGACAACCAATTGAATGAATTGAGCTTTAAATTAGAAATTCCAGAAGAATTGCAGTATGGAGACCTTCATTTTAGGGAAATTGCGGTTCACGGCGATAGGGCAGGCAATGTCTTGCCTTTTGAATTGACCATTTACCACACGCGGTTTGGAGACGATCCGAATGCTAAACATTTTGAAAATATTGCTTTTTCCAATAGATTATATGGTGATACATTGAGCATTGGGGTTGCTTCGGATACATTTTCGTCTTCGTTGCAATTTGGTCGCTTGGATGTGAATGCGATTTTGATGCCTTTGGATACGTTGTACCACTTGGCTTTTGACAATTCTGTGCTGCATTTTTTCAATGATAAATGGGCGGCGGACACAGGTAATTATATCGTTTTCAATCAAAATTACCTTAAATTCAATAATTTTGATTTTAAAAATGGAGATTATAGCATTAGTTTTCAATCGGTTAATAACAAAGGAATTCACGCGACTTTGGAAGGATTTGACCTGTCTTCTGTGAATAAGTATGTGAATGACAATCGTTTTCGCTTGAGTGGAAAATATAAAGTGGATGCTTCGACGGATGATATTTTTAAAATGACGAATCTAAGTGTCACTGCTTCAATGGAACGTTTTTTTGTGAATAAAGACGATAGAGGCAAATTGGATGTGCAGGTGAATATGGCAGATTTGAAAAATTATATTTATGCTTATATTAATTTGTTGAAAGTAGATACGGTGTTGAAAGGGGAAAAGCGGGAATCGCTGGAACAATTAGTGATTGAAGGACGATATTATCCGACGGATATGAGGACGAATAAAGGGGTTTTCAAAAAAAATGATATAGCAGTCGATTTAACCGCGACCAATATGCCTTTTAATATCATAAATTATTTGATTGAAAGTGGTATTTCGGGGACGGAAGGCAGGGTTGAAGGGGAATTGAATTTGACGGGGCAATATAATTATCCAGAGACGAAAGGGAAAATGCGCCTTTATGATGCGGCGGTGACGGTAGATTATTTGAAAAATCGGCTTTTTATACCTGATGCAGTTATTAAGATAACGAATGATATGTTGGACGCAACTGGGGGCGTGATTATAGATGCGGAAAAAAATCGTGCGACGGTCGAGGGCGGTTTGACCCACGATCGATTGACTAATTTCGGGTTAAAAGCGCGGATGATTGCGCCTAAATTTGTCTGTTTGAACACGACGCGGGCGGATAATCCCTTGTTTTATGGCAAAGCAGTAGGTGCGGGCGACATTCGATTTACGGGTAATTTTGATAAACCCGATATTAAAGTCATCGCGACGGCAGGGAAAGGAACGAAAATCGTATTCCCTTTTGCCAAAGAACAGAATGCTACTGAATTAAAATTTGTCAAGTTTAAAAATAAAAATTTGGTTCAAGACTCTACTCACAGTACAATATTTTCCGAAGGGGTACTGGGTAGCAAACCGCCTTCTCGGGTCAAGGATTTGAGCGGGGTTAGCTTTGATATGGATTTAACCTTAACGCCTGAGGCAGAAACGAATTTAATTTTTGATGAAGTGGCGGGAGATAATATCAAGGCTTGGGGCACGGGCGATTTGCAATTGACCTTTGAACGAGGCGGCGAAATGGAGATGAAAGGACAATATAATATTGTCAAAGGCGATTATTTGTTTACTTTATTGCGCGTCGTGAATAAAAATTTTGCGATTAAGGAAGGCGGTTTTATCAAATGGAATGGCAGTCCTTTCGATGCG
>JBDKKX010000638.1:0-3209 GCA_039795795.1 Bacteroidota bacterium
AAAAAATCCGTGCAAATCTGTAAAATCCGTGTCCTCCGCGTTCCAATTCTATAAAAATGGTATCAAAAATAGAACCCTATAAAAATTCACAAGTCGTTGATTATGAACATTTTGCTCAAACAGGAGAATCTTAGCCTAATTTTACTTTTATTAATTGAATTGGGAATCGTTTTTTTTATTGTTTGGAAACAACTTCAAGCATCGGAGGAAACGCGGCGTAAAATTGATGGTTTTAAGGACATCATTCCCGACGAAACCAAATTGGAATTGCATGAAACGCATTTATTAATGCAGGATTTAAAGGTGCGAAAAACCAGTGAAATTTTGCGTGATTTGACTCAATATGAGGACAAAAAAGGGGAAGGAATGTTCGTTTCTTTGATTCGAGCGAAGGATCATGTCAATCTTAATTTTGATAAAATATTAAAATCTTTAAATACCTATCTTATTAAAAATAAGGGAAGTGCAGCCGATTTTCATTTAGTTAAAGATGTTATTGAACGGCATTTGGACGCGGAAGACAATGATATTAATATCTCTTTGCCTACGCCTTTGTATTTGGGTTTATTGGGGACGATGTTGGGGGTAGTCGTAGGGGTTTTGTTTTTTTTGCCGAGTTTGATGACGCATCAAGACGATACCAGTGCGAATTTGTCGGGCGGGATTATTAAAATTTTATTGGGGGTTGTTGCGTCGATGACGGCGAGTGCTTTTGGGCTTTGGTTGACGGTTCAAAATTCGACGGTTCATTATAAAGGGGCAAAAACATTGGTGGAAAGTCGTAAAAATGGGTTTTACACGTTCATTCAAACGGAATTATTGCCTGTTTTGAATCAAAATATTAATTCAAGTCTTCATTCGTTGCAATTGAATTTGGGTAGTTTTAACCAACAATTTACTCAAAATATTGCGGAATTGGGGAAATTGATGGGGCGTAATTATGATGCATTGGTCGCGCAAGATAGCACTTTGAAACAACTTAACGCTATGGATTTGAACACTTTAGCGACGGTCAATGCGCAAGTATTTGCAGAATTGCGCGGTTCAGTGGGTTCATTGGATAAGTTTAATCAATATTTGTATCAATTGAATGATTTTGTGGCGATGTCGGCTCAATTGAATACGCAAGTGAATGAATTATTGGGTAGAACGCAACAAGTTGGTGCGGTTGCGCAAAAAATTTCTAATAATTTGGATAAAAATGAGAAATTAACCCATTTTTTAATGGAACATTTTGCGGAATTGGAAGATAGACGGGTGCTTTTACTGCGGGGAGTGGACAATGTTGAAAAAACATTGCAACAGAGTTTTGATGGGCTTCAAGCGTTTACGAAGGTGCAAATGGCTGCGATGCGCACCCTTGCGGACACAGAACAGCAAAAAATGAATAGTTGGGTGACGGAAAATCGAGCCGTTTTGACGAATTTTTCCAGAACGATGAATGAGAATGTGGAAGCATTGCGTAAAATTTCAGATGAGCAGAATCGGCGATTGAGCCATGATTTAAATGCCAATTTTGGAACTTTGATTCGATTGGCAAATGAACAAAATGAGAAAAAATTGGAAATTCCAGCGACTTTTTGGGACGATATGAAAAAATTATCGGTTCAAATCAAAAATCGTTTTTCTGCATAGATTTTTGCCACGAATGACACGAATTTTCTCTAATTCAAACAATTAGAGAAAATTCGTGTCATTCGTGGCAAATCACTTTTATCAAAATTATGGCAAATCATCAAAAACCAAACTTTTTCTGGCCTGGATATGCCGACTTAATGAATAATTTATTTTACATTATGTTGGTTTTATACGTTTTAACCTTTGTGATTTTGAAAAATGAACAAGCAAAATACAAAGCCGATGCTGAACAATTGCGTCAGATTCGGCGTATTGAAAACGCGGTCAATAATATTGACACCTCGCGGCATTATTTTGCGTACGATTCCATTTACCAAAAGCACGTTTTAAGCATCAATGTACAATTTGCATCGGGTCAATATGATATACATCAACTTTCGGATAATACAAGGGATAGTTTGCGCAAAGCAGGAGAACGAATTCGCAATTTAATTTTGCAATCCCAAAAAGAAAAAGCATTAGAAGTGAAATTTCTGGTTATTATTGAAGGTCAAGCGTCCCGAGATGGTTCCTCTCGCAATTTTCCATTAAGTCATGAACGGGCACGGGCACTTTTAAATTTTTGGAAAAGCAATGCTATTGATATGGAGCGATTGAAAAATTGTGAATTAGTCGTTGCGGGCAGTGGGGAAGGAGGATTGCCGAGAATTCAACCCGATGTGCCGCCTGCAAATCAGCGTTTTTTGATTCACATCATTCCTAAAATTGGTGCCTTCAAAAAAGGCAAAAACATGTTGCGATAAGGTTGGAAAACAATATATTTGCACGCTTTTAAAAACAAAACCCGTTAAATGAGCTTTATCATGTCTGAATTTTATATTAAAAACGAACCGTTTTTTTTTATATCATACATCTTTTTATTGTTTGGTATCGCTTGGCAACTCTTTTTGCCACAAACCTACCCATTTTTCTTTTTTTCCGAACATCGAACCGTATTAGGCGATTCTTTTTTTAGAGCCATCACTTGGTTAGGAGAAACCGCGCCTTATGTTGCCTTAACCGCTTATTTTTATGTCAAAGACAAACAAAAAGTATTGTTATTTTCAATCACTGGTTTTACCACTATGTTGGTTTCAACCTTGTTGAAAATGGCTTTTGCACACGATAGACCGGCTACGGTTTTGTCCAAAACAGGGCTTTTAACCCAAGTGAAATTTGTAGATGGTGTAGAAATCTTTCAAGGGGCAACGAGTTTTCCATCGGGACACACGATGTCTGCCTTTGCGATTTACGGATTAGCCGCTTTTTTATTTGAAAACCCGAATTTAAAAATTATTTTTGCATTGATTGCGGTATTGATTGGTATTTCTCGGGTTTATTTGATTGAACACTTTCCTGAAGATGTGCTGTTAGGTGCTATTTTGGGATTAATTATCGGGATTTCCGTGTATCATTATAAATCTACTTTTGAATTTGTACCATAATTATTTTTTGGAATCTATTGATTATCAATAGATTATAAAAATATTATTCCAAAATAAGCTATTTTGGTTTTGAAAAATTAGGATACAATGGATGTACGGATTTTACGGATTTCACGGATGAGTACGGATTTTTGCTTGTGCTTCCGT
>JBDKKX010000639.1:0-3203 GCA_039795795.1 Bacteroidota bacterium
GGCGTATATATTTTTTTTGCAGAAGTATTATATATTGATGGGCATACAGAAATTGTCAAAGGGGATGTTACGTTAATCCGATAATTGCAAACATTTTCAAGTTATACGACGCGCTGGAATTCGGATTAAATAAGATTTTTTGGGATTAAATCGGATTGATTTTTAAGATTCATAGGATTCATAAAATTGAAATGCTATAAATCCTATGAATCTTAAAAATCAATCCGATTTAATCCCAAAAAATCCGATTTAATCCAAATTCCAGCGTTCTACGTTTCATGTTTTCCTATAAAATTTTCAATATTTTTTTTACAAAAACACCTTTTTCAGTCTCTATTTTCAAAAGAAAAAATCCTATTGGCAAATGCCCTAAATTTTCAATTACAAATTCATCCTGCCCAGATGTTAAAACCTTTTTGGGATAAAAAACCTTCCCCGTATAATCTAATAATTGATAATTTAAAATTTTATTTTGTAAATTTTTATTTTGCAAAATAAAATAATTTTCAAAAGGATTCGGGTAAATCATTATATCGTCTTTCGCAAAATCAAGGGATAGGGTAGGAGAGGGGTTTTTAATATAAACGCAATAATCTTCGATTTCGCCCCCACTGATTCGTTCACAAGAGGTTGGTGCAGTGCCCACTTGACCGACATATTTCATCGAAACCCTCAATCGCGTTAATCCACCAATGGCATCATTCGGAACGGTAAAATTGCTATTCGCTTTCGCAATAATTTTCCCCGCATCCCAAATGAGTTCGCCTGCATCGTCAAAATCACCATCTTGATTGTAATCCAACCAAACACGCGGATATTCAAAATACGTTAAATTATTTTGCCAACCCGGAACAATCCCAATCGGATACGTTTGCCCTGCTTTCAATTCTAAACCAGTATTGGTATATTGTGCATAACCATTATTATTGCCAGAATATTTAATATAATTAGCAATTTGAAACGAATCTATCCATTCAGAAGCTGTATTCGTGCTAAAAGTAGGGCAATAAGCTGTTTCTGTACACGCGCCACAACCTTTTGTTGTAAATACAATCATCGTATCCACCTTGTTTTGAACATTTGCACAATTGGTTTTTATAGAAACGTTATAGCTTTTGCATTTTAGTAAATTATTGATAATCAATGAAGTATCAACAAAATTAGTGTTTTGAAAAACACAATTCGCACTACCAACTGCTTTCACACAAACTTGGTAGGATTGTGCCGAAGTCACCTTGGACCAATTTGCAATCCATTGATTTTGAGTCGTTTGTGTCGAAACCTTTTGAGGCGGCTCACAACAACCATCGGTTTTAAAATAAATCACCGTCGGACGACTGATAGAATCTGTGCAATGATTTTGAATTTCTAATTCATAAGGAGTGCAAGCGGTTAAGTTTTGTAATAAATAAGGTGTTGTAACATTCGTCAAGGGAATCCATTGACCTATATTTTGAATGCGATACCGAATATCCGTTGCAGTTGCATTGTTAGGACGATTCCAAGAGAGTTGTGCACTCGTAGTATTGATTTCATTAAAGCGTATTGCGGACGATTGACTACAATTAGGGCAATAATTTAAAACATTTAGCAGTGTCTTATAAGCATTGACGCGTCCGCCGGACCGAGTGGTATTGCGCAAATCAGGTAAAGCATCGGTTCCACGCATAATAAAATCTTTTAATAACAAAGCCCCTTGTGCAGGATTTTTTTTAGCAAAATGTGTAAAGTCAGAACACGGGGCGGCATAGACAAGCGCGGCAATACCTGTCACGATAGGGGTGGAAAAAGAGGTGCCTGTGCTTTGGCTATAACTATTGTTTGAAATCGTCGAATAAATATCCACGCCGGGCGCGCCAACATCAATATTATTCGCGCCATAAGCTGCCCCATTAGAAATAAGCGTGTTTCGAGCATCGCGATTGGTCGTAGCCGTGACCATTAAAAGGTAATCACTGGGGCATTGAGAAGGCAAATCGGGTTGTGAATCCACATCAATATTGCGATTTGCGGTTGCCGCAACGTTTAAAATACCTGCTTGACCGAGTGCGTCGTAAAAATTACACCATAAAGGCGCGTCCGTCGGCGAAGCATTGGAACGCCCAAACGAAGCATTCGTCACGACCACAAAAGCACCTCGTTTCCCATTACTTTGCTGATATTGCTGACGCATTTCCAAAGCATAAGTATAAGCGGCAATAATATTTGCATCCGTGCCGCCAGTAACTAAATTCATTAGTTTTACATTCCAATTCACGCCCGTAATGCCGCGTTGATTGTTGCCAGCGGCACCGATAACGCCTGCAACTTGAGTTCCATGCACATTATTCGTATTAACTTCGCCCGTTCCAGTCGCGGTATTCCAGCCATAATAATCATCAATGTAACCATTTTGGTCGTCATCTATTGCATTATCAGGGATTTCACTGCGATTTATCCAAATATTTTGTTGCAAATCTGGGTGCGTGACTTGTACGCCTTGGTCAATAATAGCAACCACAATCGTATCGCCATCGGGTGTCAAGCCGCCTTTGGTGATGTCCCAAGCCAAAGTTGCTTTGATGTCTGCGTCAGCGAGTCCATTATTTGCACCTGTGTTGTGCAAATGCCATTGATTTCCAAAAAGTGCGTCATTGGGAAGGGTTGCCCGAAAATTAATTAAAAAGTTAAATTGTGCCGCAACGACGCTCGAATGTTGCCGAACCTGTTTCAATAAAGTCTGTTCATCATATTTGGAAGGGTCAAAATGGATAGACCAAATGTGAGTGGGTTTAGAAATCTGCGTGCCCGATTCAAGCATCGGGAATGCTTTTTGCAAAATCGTGGGCGATTGAGAATCAACGAATTGTATTAACAAAATCCCTTTTTCATGTTCGGCGGATTGTGCAAATAAAAAGTGATTTGCACAAAAAATACATATAATTAATAAAAATTTTCGCATTGATGCGGTTTTGATTTTGGATATTGAATTTTTACCTTAAATTTTTACGAAGTATTTTGTAAACTCTTAAACGTAAAATTTGTTAAAGTCGTCAAATTTTGGCGCAAACTGATGGATTTTTTTTGGAACACATAGGAACATAGAACACATAGGTTTTGGAACACATAGGAACATAGAACACATAGGTTTTTGGAACACATAGGAACATAGAACACATAGTTTTTTTTTATTTATTGATAATCAATAAATAAAAAAAAACTAT
>JBDKKX010000640.1:0-3195 GCA_039795795.1 Bacteroidota bacterium
ATAAGTGGTTTGGCCTTGATAGCAGTGCAGTTAAGGTTGAAAAAGTACCTTTTGTCATCAAAGCCATCGAAAATATTAATCTCAAACGCATTCCATGGACAGCAAATGGCAGTTCAAATGGCGGTCATTAATCAAAAGAAAATCTAATCAGCACACAGGTGGTTCGTTTGCCATTTGTGTGCTATTTTTTAAATAAATCATTCATGAAAAAAATATTAATTACAGGAGGAGCAGGATTTGTTGGCTCAGCACTTGCTATTTCTCTAAAAACGAATTATCCGTCTTACGAAATTTATTGCCTTGATAACTTACGCCGAAAAGGTTCTGAACTAAATGTTGCTCGTTTGGGCAAAGCAGGCATAAATTTCATTCATGGAGATATTCGTAGTAAAGAAGATTTTGATGCACTACCAATAGTTGACACCGTCATTGAAGCATCAGCCGAACCATCGGTTTTGGCAGGTATTAATGGCGGAACACCCGATTATCTTATCAATACTAATTTATTCGGAACTGTCAACTGTCTCAACTATGCAGTAAAATGCAACGCTCAGTTTATTTTTCTTTCAACTAGCCGTGTCTATCCAATCAAAACAATCGAAACACTAGATTTTGAGGAACAAGATACTCGGTTTGTTTTGACAGACAACCAAAAAACAAGAGGTGTTTCTTCAAAGGGTATTGCGGAAGATTTTCCTTTGGATGGTGTTCGTTCGCTTTATGGAACAACCAAATTGGCTTCTGAATTAATCATTCAAGAATACAATGAGTTCTATAAATTAAAGACTGTTATCAATCGTTGTGGTGTATTGACAGGCCCTTGGCAAATGGGCAAAGTTGACCAAGGTGTAATGGTTCTTTGGATTGCAAAACACTTTTTTGAGCAAAAATTAGCCTACATTGGTTACGGTGGTGAAGGCAAACAGACGCGTGATATTTTGCATATCAATGACCTTTATCGTTTGATTGATTGGCAATTACACAATTTTGATAAAGTAAATGGTGAAATATTGAATGCTGGCGGAGGTGTAGATGTAAGCGTTTCATTGCAAGAATTAACTGATATTTGCCAAAAAGTGACAGGAAAAACAATACCAATTAATAAAGTCAAAGAAAATCGCCCTGCTGATATTCGTTTGTATATCACAGATAATTCAAAAGTAACAGCTCTAACGGGCTGGAAACCAGAAATTGGTGTTGAACAAATCGTGAAAGACATTACAGATTGGATTACTGAAAACCGAGCTGATTTAGAACCGATTTTGAAATAAAATAACTTCGGTGTTTCTGCTTGATTTATTTAAAAAGTGCCACGTTTCACTAACTAACATAGTATAACGTGGCACTTTTTTATTTCTAATATTTTAGAAATAACGATTAGAAAATTGCTTAAATCGTATAATTTTTTACTGTCTCAATGAAACATTTCACTTTCTCAGGGTCAGTATCTGGATATACACCATGACCAAGATTTGCGATATATTTTTGTCCGCCAAAATTCTTAATCATTTTTTTAGTTTGTTTTTCTATCTCTTTAAAAGAACCATACAATACACAAGGGTCGAGATTTCCTTGTAATGTTTTGTGCGGAATCATTCGGCGAGACTCGCTAATATCCATATTCCAATCCAAGCCAATCACTTCACATTTCAGGTTTGACATTTCTTTACGAGCAAAAAATGCACCTTTCGCAAAAATTGTTACGGGAACTTCGTTTATCGCATCACAGATTTGAGCAATATAAGGCAACGAAAATTTACGATATTGGTCTGGCGAAAGAATTCCAGCCCAAGAATCAAAAATTTGAACTAAATCAGCTCCGTGTTTAACTTGAGCTTTAAGGTAAGCAATCGTTGTATCGGTAATTTTTTGAAGCAACAAATGAGCTAATTCAGGGTCTGAATAGAGCATTTTTTTTGCAACAGAAAAGGTTTTCGAGCCTTTTCCCTCAACCATATAACAAAAAATTGTAAACGGAGCTCCTGCAAAACCAATCAATGGTACTTTTCCGTCTAATTCTTTCTTTACAATATCAATGGCTTTCAAAACATACGATAATTCTTTTTCAGGATTCGCTATTCTCAAAACATCAATATCTTTTTTGGTTTGAATAACTTTCGGGAAAATCGGTCCTTTTGCCTCTAACATTTCATAAGGCAAACCCATTGCTTCTGGAACTACCAAAATATCAGAGAAAATAATTGCTGCATCAGTTCCTAAAATATCAACAGGTTGAATTGTTACCTCAGCTGCCAATTCGGGCGTTGTGGCTAATTTTATAAAACTTCCAGCTTTTTCTCTTACAGCCCTGTATTCTGGTAAAATACGCCCTGCCTGACGCATCATCCAAACGGGAACTCTCTCAACACGCTCGCCCTTGGCGGCACGTAATATCAAATCATTTTTCAATTTCATGTTACAAAGATATAGCTCAACGTATTCCATTACTAAATTTAGTTACGGAATTTTATTAAAAATGGTTTTAAAAATACGCTTTTGTTAAAGCATTTACCACAAAAAAGTCACCTAGTAAATAATAGGTGACTTTTAATATCGAGAATTAACTCAAAAACCTTTTGCGGATAATATTAAAGCATTGCGGTTGTACTTTTGGGAGTAACAAAACGTTTTCCTTTCTGATTTTGATTTCTCTCTAACTCATTCTTTAAATAATCTGCTGGAAAAAAACCTTTATATCGGTTCACAAATTTATTTTTAGAATCCAGTAAAACTAATGTTGGATAAGCATCAACCGCAAAACGGTCAGCAATTGCCATTCCATCAAATGTATCAATATCAACTTTATATACCATAAAGTTTGAATTCAAATATGTTGCTAAATTAGGATTTGTAAAGGTTTCACTCTCCAATTTTTTACAAGGGCCACACCAACTTGCCCAAAAATCGAGCATAATTGGTTTTTTTAATTTTTTGGCTTCCCTTAAAAAATCATCATAACTACCCTTATAAAATTTCACTTGGTTTTGGGAAGATTCATTTACACTCGTATATGATGCAAATGCTAAAAATGTAATTCCCAATAATAACATTATTTTAATTTTCATGGCTTTATATTTTAAAGTTATTGAATAGTATAGAGCCATGATACTAAAATGTAGTAAAAGGCAACAACCACTGTATAAACAAATATTAAGCCATTTTTTTTGTTTTATTTTACCTGCTGAAAAAAATGCA
>JBDKKX010000641.1:0-3187 GCA_039795795.1 Bacteroidota bacterium
ACGGATTGGTACGGATTTTTTCTTGTCCTTCCGTAGGAAACTCAGATTCCTACGGAAGGACAAGAAAAAATCCGTACCAATCTGTGAAATCCGTTCCATCTGTACATCCATCGTATCGTAATTTTTCTAAATGGATGTTGTCAGTATTTCACAACGCGCTGCATATAACCACTCTTTGTTTTGCTATCCACCACTTCGATAATATACGTGCCTTTTGGAAAAGCAGTCATGTCTAAACGATGGTTTTGGTGTCCGTCGGCAGTATAAATGACAGCACCCGTCGCGTTATAAACGCGCATTTTATAATCATTATCGCTTTGATTTTCAATCGTCACCGCATCGACCACAGGATTGGGATAGATTTTTATCCCAATTTGATTGAAAATACAATGATTCGTCGCGCTGACAATGGTACTGTATTTAAATTGTCCATCCAAATCGACCATTTTTAATCGATAATAAGTTAAGCTGGTTGCGGAATGCCTAAAATTATACTGCGCAGCACCCCCTTTTGCAGGTTGGACGTTGAGGGTTGTAAATTTTTGACCATCGGCACTGGATTCTAATTCATATTGGTTCACTTTGGTTTCACTTTGGCTTGTCCAAGCCAAATCCACAGCACATTCCACAGGATTTGCTGTAAATTGACTCAATTCAACTGGCAAAGTCGCTCCCGCAGGAATGGTGTTATTACCGCCTGTCGGTCCCATATTGCCTGCTTGTACGGTGCCATACATGTAATCGCCGATGATGTACGGAAATGCAGGATTCAAAGAAGCATCTAAGGTGATAAAATAACAATACGTTCCACTGGGATATTCAGGCGTTACACAAGTGCGTCCATTATATTGGTCTAAATCGCCCGAACCTGCTGTATAAGCATAATCTTCAAAATATTTGCCCAACGTGTAAGTCGGCGATGAAATGGCGGGGCCTGCCGAAGTAGCCGTTGAACCATCGGGTAAAGTCGTTCTATCGGTGATATTCCGCACTGCCCAACTGGAAGTCATGCGTTTGATAGCCCCCGTTCCATTGGTATTGGTGTAAGCGTACGGTCCGTAAATTGGATAGCCATCAAATGCATATCCGACAATGCCAGAATGGGTCGTCGTCGAACTCGAATATAAAGGCGTTGGATTAATATGGTGATGATACTGACCGCCCGGCGTTGAATGTCCTTTGTAAGTATCAAAATCGTTTCCTTCAAACGAGTACGCTAATTGATGCCAAACGTCTGCGTTATTATAACTATGTCCGTCGCAAGGCGATAAAGCAACTGAGCCATCTATCAACACGGCTACGGCTCCTTCATCCCGTAAGTAAGTGCGAGGTGTTGTAACGGTCTGCGTCCGCGGCAATTTGAAGACATTCGTTTGGTCTGCGGCATCGAAATGCGATTTACCGTCCAAATAGTAACTCGGTACGCCACTCGACTTGACATAAACAATGCTCGTGGTGTAATAAACAGCTTCTACATTGACTTTCATCGTCCCACGAGTGCCTGCATAAGTGGTATTCGTGGTGTTGAACCACCAAGACGTAAGCATTGGGTCGGTTTGCGCGGGAACGTTGTGCAAAACGCTGCAAAAAGCAAGTAAAAAGATGGTATTTTTCATATTTGTAAATAAATTAATCCTGCGTTTGAATTAAGATTTTTTGAACCATCGCAAAACCTGTTTTTTCATGCAGGCAGCGCACGAAATAAATACCAGATGGTTCCTTTAATTGAAAATCAAGGGATTCAGCTGCTTTAAAATCGTTTCGATACACCAATCTTCCGATGCTGTTGAATACTTCGACTTGCGTAAAACGATTTGCTTCGGTTTGAATCGTGAGGTTGCCATTTGTTGGATTGGGATAAGCCGTAAAACCTTTTTCATCAAGGGTTAAGTCTTGTAAACCCGTCCGAATGGGCGTTAAACAAGTTGTCGGTACATTGGGAAGCGTTAATCCATTGCCTGTACCAGAGTTTGAAAAATTGGCAGACACCGCCGCGCCATAATATTCAATTCCAATGTAATAAGGAAATGCCGCTTTGCCTGCTGCATCTATCGTGACGAAATAAGCATAAGTTCCAGTTGGATATTCGGGGGTTACACAGGTGCGTCCATTATACTTGTCCAAATCGCCGCCATTGGAAGCAAGCCATTCGTAATCTTCGCAATACGTCCCAATCGGATAGGTCGCACTCACAGGCGGTCCCACCTGACTTGCTGCAACATTATAGGGTAAAGTGGTGCGAATGGTGATATTCCGCAAACTGTAACCTGTTTTCATGCGCGTTATGGCACTTGAAGTATTGGTCGGCGAACTGTAACCGTACGGTCCATAAATCGGATAGCCGTCAAAAGCAAAGCCTATCAACGGAGAATGCACCGTCGATGGACTATTTTTGTACAAACGAAAAGGTGTTGTATGCGAATGATACGCGCCTTGCTGTTGCGGATGCGCGCCGAAAGCGGTGTCCAAAACAAAACCTTCTGCTTTGCCGACTTCTACATTCCAAACGCCATTTGGATTTTGTGCGTTTGCCGAACCATTCCAAGCACTGGCGTTGCCCAAACCAAAAATGGGGATTCCATTCGTCAATACACCAATTGCCCCGCCTTTCGGCGAAACGATTTTTGTTGCTGCGACGGTTGGGGTGCGCGGGAATCGGTGGACATAATTTTGCCCATAACAATTACCGGGATTTGCATATTTCCCTAAATTGTCACTTAATCCTTTGCTTTGAACCCAAACAGAATCATTCGTATAGCAAACTCTTAACACATCTGCTGAATCGGGCGAAATTGTGAACGTGTAAGCGGGCGTTTGTGCAGAGCCTGTTTGCGCCCAATAGGAACCTTTTTTGCCATCTTTGTTCATCGTCCATTGATTTAGAATCACTTGGCTCTCCGCTAAATACGGGATTAAAAGGCTTAAAAATAAAAATCGTTTTTTCATTAGAACAGTTTTTATAAAATTAGATAGATTAAGCACGTTGGAATTAGGATTAAATGGGATTTTTTTGGGATTAAATCGGATTGATTTTTTTGGATTTGTTGGATTTGAATGCTCCATACGGGACAAAAAAAAATTACGGTACGAATTGGAACACGGAGGACACGGATTTTACGAATTTACGCGGATTTTTTTGGATTTTAGGCTTAAAATTCAGCATAAAATCCAAAAAAATCCGCGTAAA
>JBDKKX010000642.1:0-3184 GCA_039795795.1 Bacteroidota bacterium
AGGCGGCGGGATTGATTTCAAAACCGATACCGCTCCGTTGATTCAATAACGCTTCTTGCAACAAAGTCCCACTCCCTAAAAAGGGATCTAAAACCACATCACCTGTTTTGGAACATTGTTTTAATAAATATTCCACAAATTGTGGTGTAAATTGTCCCCGCCAATTAAATAAATTGGAACGTTTTTTTTGAACCACATCTAATTTATCTTGTAGCAAATTCATACAAACTGATATTTCGCGGCAAGATACGAAAAAAATTTACACCCAATCCGAATGATTTTATTTGCCTCCCAAATAAGCTCTTTTAACCGCCTCATTGCCAAATAATTCCGCGCCTGTCCCAGAAAGTCGGATTTGCCCTTGTTCCACCACATACGCTCTATCCGCCACTTTCAAAGCCCGATAAGCTAATTGTTCCACGAGAAAAATGGTCATATCGCCTCTGCCTTTCAATTCATGGATTAATCGGAACACTTCATCAATCACGACAGGGGCTAAACCCATCGAAGGTTCATCCAATAATAACAATTTAGGTCGGGAAACCAACGCACGTCCTAATGCTAACATTTGTTGTTCGCCGCCAGACAAAGTGCCTGCTTGTTGATTTTCACGCTCTTTCAAACGCGGAAAACTGACATATATCTTTTCCATATCTTCTAAAACCGCTTTTTTATCGCCTTTGCGCATCCGCAGGTACGCGCCAAGCAATAAATTATCTTTCACAGGCAAGGATGCAAACACTTTTCGCCCTTCGGGAACGTGCGCAATGCCCAAACCTGCCACTTCATGCGCAGGAATCCCCAAAATCGACTGACCATTAAACCTAATATCCCCCGTCGTCGGTTTCAATAAGCCCGAAATGGTATTCATCATCGTGGTTTTACCCGCGCCATTGCTGCCAATCATGGCAACTAATTCGCCTTCGTGGATGTTTAAAGTCACGTCTTTGAGGGCAGTGACTTCGCCATATTTTACAGTTAAGTTATTGATTTTCAACATGCTATTTTTATTTTGTAACAAAGATAGCAACTTCTATACACTTCTCAAAAAAGTACCCATGAATCCTGCACAATTTTATGGTTGACATCGTTGATGATGTGCTTTATAACCTTTTTGATGTTTTTAATAAGGAATTTCTTGTGTTTTATAACCGTTTTGATATTTTTAACAAGGAATTTCTTGTGTTTTATAACCGTTTTGATGTTTTTAATAAGGCATTTCTTGTGTTTTACATCCTTTTTGATATTTTTGACAAGGAATTTCTTGTAAAAAAGCGTGTGCTTTCCGATTATGCAATTTGCACTACTTTTCATATTTTAGCTGAATTTGTGTACAAATTATTAAAAATTGAAAAAAAAGTTTAATTTTGTTATTAATTCGACAAAAATATAGTGCAATGGATTTTAAATTAAATCGAAAAACAAAAAAATATTCGCGCCTTGTGCAACTTTTCTTGACCCAATATGTTGCCGAACGAGCGCATCGGAAAGATTTGAATTATCAACTTTTGATAGACCCGCTGCATCGGCATTATCAAGTCATTTTAAACGGCTGGCAAGCAGAAAAATTTATTCATCGAATTCTTTTTCATTTAGAAGTCAAACCTGATGCTAAAATTTGGATTTGGGTCAATCAAACCGAAATCGATATTGGTTTAGAATTCGGTTTGCAAGGCGTGCCTTTCACGGATATGGTTTTGGGCTTTTATCCTGAACATTTGCGCGCTTTGTCGGATTATGCTGTATCATAGTTTTGAAACATAAAGGTGGTTTCGCCCGTCAACGGAAACCACCTTTACGTTAGCCGCCAATGGCTGCCTCTACGAGCCAAAAATATATCCATGAAAAATTTATGATGCGTTGAACTATCTAAACTTAAAAATATATTTGCTTTTTTAATTTATTTGTCGTATATTTGCATCGTAAATCAGTCAAAGTCAGTTGTCCAAGTCGGGCATTTGGCTTTTTCTTTTTTTTACGGCAAAATTGCCCGTCCAAAACACTTGGTCGAGAAGTTGGTGTTGGTGTTTTATTTCAAAATATTTATTCAATGAATAAATTAACAGTTTGCAATAAGGACGTTTGCATTTCCGCGAGTGGCGAAGCAGCAAACATTCTTGCAGTTGGTGTACTTGGCTTACTCTTCCTTGCTATCGTAAGCAACAAGTAGTACAACTCCATTGTGAGGTCTGTCCTGTGTCTGTACCAGACAGACCTCCTTTGTATTTTTAACATCCTCAATGATGTGTTTTACAACCTTTTTGATATTTTTAACAAGGAATTTCTTGTGTTTTATAACCTTTTTGATGTTTTTCGACAACAAGTTCGGGAAACTTTGCAAGTGTCCCGAACTTGTACAAAACTTATTCGTCGCCGCCCAATAAACTGCCTAAACCGCCTAATACGCTTCCTTCTTCTTTTCGATTCATCGGTTGTGCATAGGACAAAACGCGACTCGCCAAACGACTTATCGGAATCGTTTGAATCCAAACCAAGCCTGGTCCGCGTAAAGTGGCAAAAAACAACCCTTCGCCGCCAAAGATAGCATTCCGAATCCCTTTTACAAATTGAATATCGTAATGTACATCTTGCGTGAACGCAACAATACAGCCTGTATCAATGCGCAATAATTCGCCATGCGCCAACCGTTTTTCAAAAACAAAACCGCCCGCATGGACAAATGCCATCCCATCGCCTTCCAATTTCTGCATAATAAATCCTTCCCCGCCAAATAAGCCTGTGCCTAATTTGCGTTGAAACTCAATACCAACTGTTACGCCTTTCGCAGCCGCGAGAAAAGAATCTTTTTGAGCAATGACTTTACCGCCCAATTGCGCAAGATTCAAAGGAATGATTTTGCCCGGATACGGCGCGGCAAATGTAACTCGTGCTTTATAGCGTCCTTGATTGGTAAACGCGGTCATAAACAAACTTTCTCCTGTCAAAAGCCGCTTGCCAGCAGAGAAAATTTTGCTCATAAACGATTGTTGTTCTGCACCACTGCCGAGTACGGTTTGCATTTCAATGGATTCCTCCATCATCATAAAACTGCCCGCTTCGGCAATTGCTGTTTCTTGTGGGTCGAGTTCGACTTCGACACACTGCATTTCTTCACCGTAAATACGGTAATCGATTTCGTGACTTCTCATTTTGGTTTGTAATTCTTTATAAATGATTTTAAGTA
>JBDKKX010000643.1:0-3182 GCA_039795795.1 Bacteroidota bacterium
TTTTCTTGTCCTTCCGTAGGAATCTAAGTTTCCTACGGAAGGACAAGAAAAAATCTGTACCGATTCGTGAAATCCGTTGAATCCGTACATCCATTCGTACCACAATTTATTGATTTGTCAATCAATTAACAATAAATTCTATTTTTTTATTTTTTCACAAAATCCAATTCTTTTGGCTAAAGTAGTTAATCCGAACCCGAATCAGCATCCGAATCCCAATAAGGGAAACAATCCGCCTCAGTCGAAACCGCCTCAGTCGAATCAGCCGCCGCGTCCGCCTCAGCAGAATGCGCCGACGAATCGTCCGCCGCAAAATCAGCCGCCAGCTGCCAATCCAAAACCACCTGTGGCTCCACCCACGAATCGTCCGCCGCAAGGTACCAATCCAAACCAGAATCCGAACCAAAAAGGAGGTGTTCAACCTAAAAAACCGCAAGAATTGGAACATCGGATTAATGATGCGATTCGAGTGCCTGAAATTCGGTTGGTCGGCGATAGTTTAGAGGAATTGAGTGCTAAATTAGGCGAAAAAATCATTCCGGGAGTCTATCCAACGAAATTAGCGCGGGAATGGGCGGATAAAATGGAGATTGATTTGGTCGAAATCACGCCCAATGCGACTCCACCCGTTTGTCGCATCATTGATTACGCAAAGTTTTTGTATCAGAAGAAGAAACGGGAAAAAGAAATTAAATCGAATGCAGTGAAGACAGTGGTGAAAGAAATTCGATTTGGTCCCGAAACAGGGGAACATGATTTGGAATTTAAAATCCGTCATGCCACTGAATTTTTGAAAGAAGGTTCAAAAGTGAAGGCTTATGTTCAGTTTAAAGGTCGTGCGATTGTGTTTAAAGAGCGCGGCGAATTGATTTTGCTGAAATTTATGAAAGCCTTAGAAGATTTTGGGCAACCTGAATCACTTCCTAAATTGGAAGGCAAAAAAATGATGGTCACAGTTACCCCGAAAAAAGGGGCTGCGAAAAAATAGATAAGCCGTTCAATGCGTCAATTGTTGCAATTGGCGCATTTTTTTGTAGCAGAGGCTGTCTCGTAACCGCAAGGTGCGTAGCACCGCAACTTTTGTAGTAATAAAAAGAGCAAAGGCATCCAAGAACGGGTCTCGAATGCCTTTTTGGGTTGCTTATTTGTTTCAACTACTCTTATCAACCGAAAGAATTGTTATTTAGTTCCCTATAAATCCAAAAATTACCTTTGCAATACTTCTTTTTGAACGAATTTATTGTTAAATCATCAAACTTATCGTTTGAATATTCTTTAACATCAATTTTAAATTGACTTTCATGTTCATCAATTATAGCTTGAAGTATGAAATAGGTTGATACCAAATCTTGATATTCATAACCTTCAGGAGCCGAGTTTAATGCCATAATGTAAACTTAATAGTGGGTGATTCAATTTATTTAAAAGAACGCAACGATAAAATATCAATTACTTGTATCAAACTATTCCGAATCCGATTTCGCTCCACATTTTCGTCGCTTTTGTAGGCAGTGTCCTTTTGTTCTTCCGAATGGATACTATGAAAATGTGCCAAATTTTGGTTTTTTCTGCTCTTTCTAATTCCGTTTGACTATCTTCGCGCCGAAAAAATCACATTTTTGAATTCAATTAAACCATTTTTTATCCTTATGATGCCTTTCAATAAAACATATTTTGAAAAAACAGGGGTTAAAGTCACTGAAGAACCTTTTCCACCCAGTTACGACAAGTCCTTACTTCCGCTGACCCGTCAAGCGTATGAGTTGGCAAATGCGCGTTATCCGAGTCCGATGGCACTCGCTAAAATCAAAAAATGGGTGCTGCAATATCCCGAAGTGCCCTTATTCAAAAATTATACCGTGGTTTTGAACTTGCGCCTCAAACGCACAGCGGAAGCCAAAGCTGCGGCATTAGATTGTTACGAAAAGCATCCCGATTATTTTTTTTCAAAAGTGACGCTTGCCGATTTGTACCTCTCCGAAGAAAATTACGAAACCGCAGCAGAATTACTGGATGAGGCGCATGAAGGCGCAAATTTGTTCCGAAATAAACCCATTTTGCACGAAAGTGAATGGATGCAGTATCTTTATATGCGTTTGCGGCTCGCCGTCGGGCAAGAACAATTAGAATTAGCCCACAAAATCACGGAACAGGCTTGGCTTTATGACCCCAAACACCGATTAGTCAAACCGATGGCAGATTTATTGACTTCCGCGCAATTCTCCTTCAATAGACCGGGCAAGATTGTCAACGAACGAAAAAATCTTTTCAGAGCCAATGCGCCCGTAACGCCCACGACGGAAATGCCCGTTTTTCATCATTCCGAAGTGGCGCAATTATATGAATATCGAATCGAAGATTTGCCGAAAACGCTGATTTCGGATTTAATGGCATTGCCGCGAACGACTTTAATTGCCGATTTATGTGCAATGTTGCAAGATGCGCGGGCGAGGCAAGATACCATTTTCCAAATTGTGGATGATTTTGAACCCACAGAAGCGCAACAAGAAGGCTATCATCCCATTTTGGACATGCCTTTACATGCGTTTCGTTTTTTGGCGGCTTTGAACGCGGAAGAAGTTTTGCCCGAAGTTTTGAATTTCTTGCGACAAGAAAATGATGCGTTTGATTATTGGTCGTATGATTTTGAAATGCAATATATGGTGCCGCTTTATTTGTTAGGGCAGCATCGGTTGAAGGATTTACAAGATTTTGTGTTGGAGGGTGGGAATGAAGATATTTCTCGAACCACCATCTCGCGTGTCGCGGCGCAGGTTGCGTTGCAGCATCCCGAACGGCGAGAGGAAGTTTTAAACTGGTTTAAAACGGTGATTCACAAGCATTTAGATAATCCAGAAGATGATTATTTGATTGATAATAGTTTTTTAAGTTTTTTGATTGGGGACGTTTTGGCGATTCGTGGGACGGAGTTGGAAACGGAATTAGAGCGTTTGTTTGAAACGGGTTGGATTGATGATTGGGTGCAAGGCAATTGGAAATCGGTTCAAAAAGAGTTACATACGCCCTTTGAACCACTGGATAAAGAAGTAATCCCTAAAACGATTTATGAATTTTATGAACCCAAAGTTCGTAATCCGATTTCGCCCGAAGCAGCGTTGGCAAAAATGTATGAAGATAAATCTCCCTTTGAACAATTTTTATCCAATTATCGGATGGGAAAT
>JBDKKX010000644.1:0-3182 GCA_039795795.1 Bacteroidota bacterium
TTTTGCTTAAAATCAATGCATTTCTATCCAAAAATCCGTTCCAATCTGCCTAATCCGCCCCATCCGTTCTCCCATTTGTATCTCATTTTTAACTTTTAGCCCCAAAACTAAATTTACCTGTTTTTTTATCAAAAACAAGTTGAATTTTCTTATACTTAATTTTCTTCAAGTAAGGATCGCCTTCTGTGGGTTGAATGCGCCAAATGATTGTCGTTCCGTTGCGCGGCAGCTCCAGATAACAATGCAATTTCATTAAAATTTTCTTATTCTCTTCGGAAGATAATGATTTTTCAGGGGTTGCTAAAAAATCTTGAACGGACAATGGGGGCAAAATCCCTTGCGCAAGCACCAATTTTTCGTTTTGAATCCAATAAACGCTGTAATCCAATTCCCATTGCATTCCATTATCGCCTTCTCTGCCATCTTTGCGATAAACTACAAATTGTTTGCCATCAGCGGTTTTAAATTTGGCTAATTGAATCGTCGAGATGCCGCCACCAGTGCCATTGTCCAAGGTTTCGAGGAATCCATTTTTAAGGTCAACTGTCAAGTTAAGCGTGTCGCCTAATGGACTCAAATAATAATAAGCATCTTTTTTTTTGGGGAATTTTCCAATGGAGCCGAGGTCACTTTTATTGGGCAGTGGCAATTTATTGAAATAATCTACAATATTCATTTGGCTGATTGCCAATGGAATATTCATTGCAAAACTAAGACATAAAATTAAAACACTTTTCATTTAACTTTTTTTGATAGTTTAAAAAATTAATATTTGATTGTTAGTATCCGCATTTTCAACCGACTAATTCAAGATTTGCATTCAATAGAAGCGTCCAAATCGTATCTATCCAATCCAAATGTTCCGCTTTCATCAAGCACGAACGCAGACAAGTCACATAAATTTCATCTTTTTTAACGGATTTCCAATGATTTTGCAATTTTTTGACGGGATAATTCAACAAAGCAAGGTGCAAATGATGTTTTGCAGCCAAATCAAACAATTTTTTAGTTTTAACATTGATTTCCCGTACCGATTCGCCCTTCACTGCCCAACAAACAATATCCAATTCCGGTTCCATCAAAGGTATAAATTCTGAACTTTCCACTATTTTTTGATACAAAATCAGCGCGGCTTGACGACTTTTTTCCAAATTTTGACTAAAAATACCTCCTTTTTCCAATGGAAATAATTGCATCGTCGCCCATAAACCCACCGCCGACGCGCCCGCCCGCGAGCATTCCAAAGAAATTTCGCCCAAATGCAAATCATCACTACTGAAATACGTATAAGGAGAATTATGCTTATAAAAATGCCCAACAGATGGATCTTTGAACAAAATACAGCCGCAACCATACGGTTGCAAACCATGTTTATGCGGGTCAATGACGATGCTATCGGCTTCCTGCATCATGGCAAAAGATTGTAATGTGTTTGGCGCAAGATTTTGAACTAATTTGAAATAGCCGCCATAAGCTGCATCAATGTGGATTCTAAATGAATATTGTTTTTTTAAATTTATAATGCTTTGTAAATCATCGGTTGAGCCTAATCCAGTCGTGCCTAATGTGACGACAACTGTACCGATTTTACCTGTTTTCAACGCTTTTTCTAAAGCATTTAAATCCATTTTACCGAATGAATCCGTCGCAATTTTCTTGAATTTCAACCCCAAAACTTGACTAATTCGCTCATGTGTGTAATGCGCTAAATCGGATGCGACCACTATTTTATTGGGTTCGAGCTGCCCTGCAACCCAAAGAGCTTCCAAATTTGCAAAAGTGCCGCCACTCGTCAAATGCCCCAAATGAATATTCCAATTAAACATTTTTGCAATTTGAGCAACGGCTTCTTTTTCCATCGCGGAACTCGCTCGCCCGCCGTCTAACGCATGATTATTCGGATTCACCCACATCGCTAACATATAAGCTAATCTTGCAATTTCATGAGGCGGTTTGAGCATTTGCCCCGCGTATAATGGGTGAAAATACGGATAATTATCCTGCATTTTTTCGGCAACTTGGGATAAGATATGGTCAATCGTTTCCATATCTGTATTGGAATTTGTCGGCGGGAGTGCAGAGAAACCTGCCGATAATTTAGATAATGCTTTATCTAAACTATTGATAATTAATGAATTATACATTTTTGTAATCAAATTAGTTATATTTTCAACAATTTTCGCTTTGTAAAATTAGGATACAATGGGAGAACGGATAGGGCAGATTGAGCAGATGGAAACGAATTTTTTTTGCCCCAATGCACGGATTTCAATCAAAAAATCAAAAAAAAAAATCCGTTTGAATCTGCCCAATCCGTCTCATCCGTTCTCCCATTGTATCCCCCTTTGCCAAAGCGGAAATTGCTGTTATTTTTTCTTTTTTAAAAGAATTAGGATTTCGGAATGTCATAAAACATTGACAATCAATATTTTATGACATTTTTAAATCCGAAATCCACATTCCGAAATGTTTAACTGCATTTCTACTAATCTCGCACTATGGTGTAAATGCCGATACCAAACCCTACAACAACAAATAAAGCATTTTGGAATACAGCAGCAAGGGCAAAACCACCCACCAAACTGCCCACAGAAATTACGGCTGTTGATATTGGATTCCATTTGGACACCTTAACATTATTAACATTATTTGTTGGATGATTTACGGGTGTTGCTGTACCCGACGGCGGAATATACCATGCAGATGGAGGTAAATTCTTCTGATTATCCAAATATTCGCTCCAAAATGCCTCTTCGGAGATTGGTTTTTCAAATTTTTGGGGCAATTTGTTGTGCATGGGCGACTTTTTTGGGAGCGAATTCAACCGATTTTGAGCTGTAACTGCGTCTTTCAAAAGTTGCAATTGATTTGGATTTTCGAGTGTCACTTGCGGATTGCCTTTATGAACGCTCAAAATCCCTGTAACGCTAATCCATTGATAATCCATATTTTCAAATCGAATGCCATTAGAATGAATGCTCCTGCCTTGCGCCTGTAACGCAAGGATTTCTTCCGACCAAATCACCAATTTAAAACTTTTATCGCCCACCGATTCGCCATTTAAAAAGATAAATAACGCTGCATCAGCGATATACACCGTATCAATTTTAGTAATAATATTTACTTTTTCGCCCAAATGTTTCAACAAAACCGCATGATTTGCGCCGTCAAAAGTGCGTTGT
>JBDKKX010000645.1:0-3176 GCA_039795795.1 Bacteroidota bacterium
AGAAGCGTATATTTTTATATACGGTCGTATATTCGTTGTAAAGTATTGTAAATCAACTTGTTAGACCGTATATTTCAACTTTTTAGCCGTATATAAAAATATACGATTTTGATTTTCTTTACAGAGTCGTATATTTTTATATACGGCTAAAATTCAATTAATTAACTATAAATAATTGTGAATCAATTGATTATGAAAATATACGACCGTATATAAAAATATACGCTTCTAAAAACTTTACATCATTTAAACCATCTTCTCCCCTTTTTTTATCTTGTTAATCCAAAGTTGTACAACTGCCTTTTTTTTCTTATCTCCAAAAACATAATCAGCTATCGCAGATAATGACTCGCCTTTCTCGTGTAAAGATTTAACTTTCTCAAATTGCTCTGCTTTTTGCAAATATTGATTTTCTTTTTCACTTTTAAAGTATTTAGGTTTTGGTAATCTTTTAAACAAGGCAATCGCATTGTTTTTCGCTATCTCAATTATCTTAAATGCGTTAAAAAAATCGGTATCGCTACAAACAAATCTTGTTTGGCTGGTTAATTTGTCAATGTTGCGAATTACGGTTAAAGTCATAGATATACGAAACATGATTAATCCTAAACGATGTGTTGTTCCGTCCAAGTCGTTACCCTCCAAATGGTCTATAATCTCCTTTTTCCATGTCCTAAACGTTTCCATAAAAAAACGCTTTTGGTCTTCTGCCAATTCAAAATCAATATTCGTACAAACCAATGTTTCATACATCCGCAAAAAGTCATTTCCTAATCGACTGAATACATCACTATAATTCCTTTTGTTTGTTGCAAACACATCTTTAAAATCGTCGTTTCCTACTAATTCATAAAACAAAAATCTACTAAATAACCCGTTTTCAGCATCTGGAATCAGACTTAACATCTGACCAAACGTGCTACTAATTACGGTAGATAATTTGGGTTTCAAAATATCTACGTCCTCTTTATTTGTTTTCCGATATAATGCAATGCGTTCATGTCCAAAAGCCTTACGGAATGAATCCGAATAGTTCCCAAAATCACTTTTAAAAACATTGGCAAGTGTATCGCCTTCCGTCTCAAAAATAAGTCCTTCGCCTTCGTTTTCGCTTAGTAATTCAATCGCTCCCGAACTGCTATTATTCGCAGGAATCAAAAGCCGCCGTTTCGTTTCGCCTTCTTCGTTTACCTCTGCGGATTTGTACGCATGTATCGGCATAACCAATTGTAAAGCGTAACTCAAAGCACCTTTGCCAATCCCTGCATTACCAATGATGTAAACAAATAGATTTGGAGTAAATGGTTTACCGTCATACACGCCGCTAATATTTGGCATGACTGCCGATAACGCGCCCAATGAACCCATAAGAAAAACGTCTTTATCCGTTGCATCTGTCAACGTATCTACGCCAATTTTTAAGCGTTCGGGCAACGCTTCAAAAATATCTGCCGTCAAACTTTTAGTCTTAAAGTTGCCGTCGGGTTGTCTTTCTAATTTCGCGCTTTCTAATTTCGCGCTTGTTGCAAATTCCAAAAAAGTTAATTTTTTTTCGGGATTCTCTTGCATAATTCCGTCAAATGATGTATCTTGCATCATGTTTAAGACATATTTTATATTGAATTGGGTTTGCAGGTTATGGGCAAACCCAATTTTTTTTGTTATAAAATTAATTTTTAAAATTATATTTTGATTTTGAAAAAAAACTTACTGAAAGGCAATAGAATAGAATCCGTACCTTATACGGTATCCAAAAGCCAATAAATCCTTTTAAAATTTGGGATAAAAGCGTTTCAATTCTTACAAAAGCGTGAAAAATATAAAGTGTGTACCTATGGCTGATTCACGGTTTGTAACTTTCACACTATTAAAACATTGCAAGTGTCGTTCCGTCGGTACGATGTTTTGCAAACTCTTTTTTTTCTAAAACTTCATTCCTTTTCCGTTCGTTCTCTTTTTCTACATTCCGTTCGTTCTCTTTTCCTAAATCTTGCATTGCTTTTTTTAATTCCTTATTTGCCCGTTCTTTTTCTAATGCTTCTTCAACGGCTAATGTTCGTATCTTATCTTCTCTTAAAAAGGTTTCGTAACCCTCCAAAGAACCATATAAAAGGTTAATCCAGTCAATGTCCTCCTTTGAATAACTTTCATACTTTTTTGTTTTCCGTAATTCTTTATACCAGTCGAACTCAATTGCATAATCCGCTAAATCGTAACCTTTTGATACATAATCTTTTGCAAGCGGTTCGGACAATGTTTTAACGTATTGTTCCAAAACGTCGGATACCACAATTTTAAATCCTTGCTTCCTTAAAAGGTCTGCTTGCTCTGACCAAAGTTGAAAGGCAGTAATTGAAATCGTTTGACCGTCTCGTTTGACCTCAAATTGTCCTAAATCGGGATATAACACAATATTTCTATCAGCCAACACTTCAAATTTGGAATCGGACAAACCGTTTTTACCGCAACTTGCCAACCAAATGTAATCTCTCATTAAAGCACTCATTAAAACCGCCGTTTTAGGACTTTCAACAATTGCAATCGTTTTGCTTTTGGGTTCGGTTGCTAAAAGGTGCAATCCAAAAAAGCATTGTTCCATCGTAAAATTAGGGATACTGGAATGTGTCCATTTTATTGGCTCTTTCCGATTTCGTTTACCCGTAATTTGGTCGTATAAAATAATTTGACCCGTTCTTGCACATCCGCTTTGGTCAATTAACCAAAAAATCGTTTTATTGCCTTTTGCCGTTCCAATATAATACCGTTCTTTTAACTCGTTAACCAATTGATTATCATTGAAATAGGTAGTTAAAAAAACCACAAAATTATTAGTTTCGTACTGGCAAAGGGTTTGACGAACGGTGCTTGCTGCAATGACGGTATAAGTAGGCTTCTTTGCTTTGGGTAGGTAATCGTTTTGCTCTTTCATGCTCAAATCAGATGTATCAATATTATAATATTCCACTAATAATTTAATCGTTTCGGCAAAGTCAATTCCGTTTACCTTCATAAGGTAATTAATCACGTCCCCATGTTCGCCACAACCAAAACAATGGTAATTGTCAACCCATTTGCCCGCCGTGAAAACATAAAAAGAAGGGGTGCTTTCTGTGTGGAATGGACAAGTACCCACCAGTTTATTTTGTCCTCCGCGATGCAATACAACATTGGTACTT
>JBDKKX010000646.1:0-3176 GCA_039795795.1 Bacteroidota bacterium
TTTTTTTTGTGTATATTTGTGATTAAAAAAAAATGATGACAAAAATTCATCATTCATCATTCATCATTCATCATTCATCATTCATCATTCATCATTCATCATTCATCATTCATCATTCATCGTCTAAACCGTAAATTAATTACTTACATATAATGAAATATCGTTTTGTCATTGGGTTATTGATAACTTTTTTAATGGGAACGCTTGCAAGTGCGCAGGAGCAGCCGCGTGCGAAAAAACATGTGATTCAATTTTCTGGAGTCATTGTGACGGATGAAAATAGTCAGATGGTGCCTGTGCCGTTTGCGAACGTCTATATCGCGAATCGCCATGTGGGGACGACTTCTGGCTTGAACGGTTTTTTTTCCATCGTCGCGGAACGGGGTGAAAAAGTAAGTTTTTCGGCAATTGGGTTTATGAAAGTGGATTTCAAAGTGCCTGATACCTTGCAAGATGACCGTTATTCGTTGGTTCAAATCATGAGCCGTGACACGGTTTTATTAGCAGAAGCAGTGATTTTCCCTTGGCCCAATCGGGATAGATTGAAAACGGAGTTTTTGGCAATGGATGTACATGATGAAATGCAGCGTCGAGCAATGGAAAATTTGGCAAAAGAGAGTTTAGACAAAATAAAGGAAGTTGTGCCACATGACGGGCGCGAAACAGGTTCGATGTATTTGCGGCAGCAAGCCAAGACCTATTATTATTATGGTCAAACGCCGCCGATGAATATTTTCAGCCCGACGGCTTGGGGAGAATTCTTCAAAGCGTGGAAAAATGGAGATTTTAAAAAACAATAATCAAAAAGATTGCGTGAATGTTAAAAATTGACGCAATCTTTGTGCTTTTTTAGCACAACATCCATTTGTACTTCGCATGAAAGCTATTATACCTGTTGCTGGAGTCGGTACGCGTTTGCGCCCGCACACTTATACGCAACCCAAACCGTTAATTCCTGTGGCGGGCAAACCGATTATTGCCTTTATTATTGACGCGCTGATTGAAGCAGGTGTCCATGATTTTGTATTTGTCATTGGCTATTTGGGCGAAAAAATACAGCTTTTTGTGGAAACAGCGTATCCCAATTTGAAAAAAACCTTTGTAGAACAACCCGTTCGAGATGGTTTAGGACATGCGATTTGGACGGCGCGGCAGGAATTGACCCATTGTAAAGAGATTTTAATCGTTTTAGGCGATACCGTTTTTGAAATGAATTTGAAAGCGCAATTGAAAAAAAAGCAATCTTGGGTCGGCGTGAAAGAAGTCGGAGACCCGCGTGAATTTGGAGTCGTGGAACTGGATGAAGCCCAACAAGTACGCAGAGTGGTTGAAAAACCGAGAATTCCAAAATCAAATTTGGCATTAGTGGGTTTGTACAAAATTTCAGAAGTGAAAGCATTGATAGATATTTTGGACGACAATATTCGCAACAATCGCAGGTCTCGCGGCGAATTTCAATTGGCAGATGCTTTGACGCAATTGGTGCAATCGGGGGTTAAAATCGCCGCCGTCCCTGTAGCCACTTGGTTCGATTGCGGCAAAAAAGAGATTTTATTGGACACCAACAAAACTTTATTAGAGAAACAAGGGTTATATAATGTAGATTTGCCGCCGTTTGACAACACCATTATTGTGCATCCTGTCAGTATTCACCCCAATTGTCAGATTACGGATTCGATTATTGGTCCGTACGTGAGCATTGGCGAAGGGACGGAAATTAAATCTTCCATTTTGAAAAATTCGATTATTGGCAGTTTTACACAATTGGATGGCGTGATGTTGGAACGTTCCATTATTGGCAACGATACGGCGATTCGCGGTGCCCGTCAAAGTTTAAATATTGGCGATAATACAGAGATAGATTTTAGTTAAAATGCTCATATTCTGCAACCCAGTTACAAAACCAACCCATAAAAAGTCATCAATGACAAAATTTCTATTCACCGAGTTAATGATGAGCGGTCAATGATAAATGATGAATGATGAATGATGAATGATAAATTCACAAAACATTTTACTTTAAATCAATATTTTATGAATTTACCATTCATCATTCATCATTCACCATTCACCATTCGTCCTTCATCATTGCCAAGAATCCTCAATTACCATGGCAATAGATGCAGTATTTTTGTTAGTTACGCTATATGGTTTCCATTTAGGATTTACGGAAGGAATTATCAAAGCCTTCTTTTCCGTTTTATCCTATGCCGCAGGTTTAATGATAGCGATTAAATTTTCACCTGCGACCAGTCGTTTCATTGAAACGGGTTTTCACATTAAAAATCCTTTAATTTTTATTGTAGGCTTTGTAGTCACTTTTTTTATGGGCATGTATATGATTCGTTTTTTAGCGGATTTCGTTACAGGTTTATTAAAAATGGTACACATTAATTTTTTAAATCAAATGGTGGGCGGATTGGTTCTATCGCTCAGTTTCATTATTATGTATAGTGTGATGCTCTGGTTTGGAGAAGCGACGGGTTTTGTCACGCCGCAAATGGCATCTAAATCGTATTCCTTGCCTTATTTGCGTCCATTACCAACGCATGCTCAAGCGATGTTTTCGGGTTTAAAGCCGATGCTTGGTGATTTTTGGCGAGAATCGGGGAGTATGATGGACAGAATGGAGCGTCAAAGCGTGAAACGAACGGAAACAGAACCCAGTATTTACAATATTCCAGATAATTTGTCGAGCAATCCAGCTCCAAAACCTGAAACGAAACCTGCACCAGAAAAATCGGGTTCGGGTACGAGTTGGTGGTGGGGCGGCGATACGAAACCTGCTGCAAAAGTGGAAAAAATTGAAACTTCTTCGGAGATTTTTGATATTAAGGATGAGCCAGTTCAGCGAAAACGCTGAGAACGAACCTATACTTGTCCTATATCAGTTGGTAAAATAAACTTGCGTCAAGTTTGAAACTTGACGCAAGTTGTGCTTTTAAATGTTGAAAAACAAAAGACTCTGTTAACCGATTCGATTGTGCTTTTAACGAGGGCATACAAACCTATACAAACATCAAAAAAAAACAATTATAAAATTTTTTCATATTCTACTGAGTTTTAAAAAAAATAATATGATTAGGGGCAAAAAAATTGGCGAAGAATTAGTAATGGGTTGGGTACGAAACAAATCCATTTATCTAAAACTTCGCCGTGACAAAGGTATACTTTTT
>JBDKKX010000647.1:0-3171 GCA_039795795.1 Bacteroidota bacterium
TTTTTGCAAAAAAATCAAAAAAAACAAACACATCTCTCTCCGCCTCCCTCTCTTCATGCGAGAAAAGGACTCCAATTTTTAACAGGTTTTATTTATGCTCAACTACTTAGTTTTTTAGTTCTGTGCGAATGAATGCACCAAAATTTTCTTTTTTTACATTGAATTTTTTTTCTATCATTTTATAAAAATCGGTATCACTACTACCCGCTTTAAGCAATTCAAATAGCCCATCCATTCCTTCTTTTTCATAAATTTTCTTACAAATCAAGCCACCAATCACGTATGCATAATCGGTTATATATTCTCCGTTAGGAACGGTGAAAAGTTGAGAAATATCATGGATGGATGCTTCTGGGTGCTGCTCTAAGTACGCTTTCAGTTTTCCTAAATGCCATTCTAACGAGTAGCCCCTACTTCCACCAAAAAAAGTGGCAATGCCTTCATTAAACCACTGATGACAACTGTAGTCATTTTGATAGGTGAATTCATGTACATATTGATGAACAACCTCATGAGGATAGTATTCTGTCGCATTTCCTGAAAAGATTACTTTCTGGACAGGCTCCATGAAACCACCATAAATATGGTAGGTAAACTGTTCAGGTGTAAAATCATAACCTCCAACATTATAAATTTCAACCCCATTTTTAGCAACAAAATATTTCAAATGGAGCGGTACCAGCCCAAACTTTTTAGCAATGGCACTATTAAAACTGTCCATTTTAAGTCCATTCGTTTCGTTAAACGAGTAGGATTTTTCGAAAAAATACTGAATCTTACCTATTTTTTTGGTATTCCATTGTGTTGCATACCATTGTGGAGCACTCATAAACTTAAATTCTTGGTTGACTTTTACCGCATAAATGGTTACAATATTATCTAATTGCAGCTTTTTATGTGTTTTATTATTATATGTAATCATTGTTTTTAAAGCATAAGTATCTTGTGCCACAGGATATAAAGCTATCACCGTGACTTGCGACAAAGCTGCATATTCTTTTAAATCCCCTAAATAAGCAAGAAATCTATTAGGAGCAGGAAATAAATCAGTTGTTATCCAATAACTTAAGTTTTCTACATCTTGAAAATCACTTAAATGGTCTTGATTTAAAAAGGCTTCCCATTTCAACAATATTTTTTTTGAATTCACATCCTCTTTATGAATCACATTATAATTCACTTGAAAATTGATTTTTGCGGATGCCAAATCTTTTTGCTGCGCCTCACAAGCTAAAAAAGAGTATAGGATAATTAGAATCAATGTATAGAACTTCATAGAAAATGCTTTTTAAGTAAGTTTTTTTAGGTTACTTGGATTGGTTAAGCTGAGTGATATGCTGCTTCTAATTAAAGAAATAGTTCATTAAAATATTGATTATCAATTATTTAATAGACAAACTAACCAACTATTTCAATGACTAACTTAGGGGTTTCAGCATCGCCCTCTGATTCGCCTTAGAAATTTGTTCCCCCAAATAAGGTTTGTGGATTCGTAGAGACGCGATTTATCGCGTCTTGCTAAAAAATAAAAAGTGCATTTTAGTTTTTTTAAAAGTACCGTTATTACCAAAAAATGTTAAGAATTGTAAACAAGTTTACAATCATGCAACAAAAATAAAACAATTTTCATATATGTCAATAGAAAGTTAATAAAAAAATAATATTTGTTAAAAAAATAGTTGTAAAACCTAAAAAGCCACAGTTTTTCAAAACTGCGGCTTTTTATAAAATTAAAAAAAAATGAATTATGCTTTGGAAGCAATTTTCGTCCAAGCATCTTTCAATGTTACCGTTCTATTGAAAACCAATCGTTTATCCTTGCTATCTGTATCCACACAAAAGTAACCATTGCGCAAAAATTGAAAAGTGTCTCCACTTTTTGCCGTTTTAAACGCGGGTTCTCCATAAATTTTAGGCAAAACTTTCAACGAATCCAAATTCAAATGCGTCATAAAAGAGGCTTCTCCACCGTCGGGCGATTCCACTTTAAACAGTCGGTCGTATAAACGACATTCCGCTTCCACCGCATGTTTCGCAGAAACCCAGTGCAAAACGCCTTTCGGATGCAATCCAGAAGTATCTTTTCCACTCCGACTTTCTGGAATATACTCACAATCCAATCGAATCACGTTGCCCGCAGCGTCTTTAACCACATTTTTACACCTTATTATATACGCACCTTTCAAACGAACAATCCCGCCCGGACTTAACCGAAAATATTTTTTAGGCGGATTTTCCATGAAATCATCATTTTCAATCCATAATTCATTGGAAAAAGGCACTTCTCGATGTCCTGTTTCTGGTTTTTCTGGGTTATTTTCGATAGAAACGAATTCAGTCGTATCTTTATCCCAATTGATAATATTGATTTTCAATGGATTCAACACAGCCATCATACGCGGGGCGTTCTTATTCAAATCTTCTCGAATACAAAATTCCAATAACGACACATCAATCACATTATCCCGTTTTGCAATACCAATTCGATGCGCAAACTCGCGCAACGATTGTGGCGTATATCCGCGACGGCGCAAGCCCGAAATCGTAGGCATGCGCGGGTCGTCCCAACTCGAAACCGTACCGCCTTTCACCAATTCCATCAATTTCCGCTTGCTCATCACCGTATAATTAAGGTTCAAACGCGCAAATTCTATTTGACGAGACGGAAAAAGTCCTAATTCCTCAATCGTCCAATCATACAAAGGGCGATGCACTTCAAATTCCAACGTGCAAATCGAATGCGTAATCTTTTCCAACGCATCCGAAATGGGATGTGCATAATCATACATCGGATAAATACACCATTTATCCCCCGTTTGATGATGATGTGCAAATTTTATTCTATAAATAACAGGGTCTCGCAAAATCATATTGGGCGAACTCATGTCAATTTTCGCCCGCAAAACCATAGAACCTTCTGCACATCCTCCATTTTTCATCTTTTGGAACAACTCAAGATTTTCTGCAATCGGGCGATTCCGAAAAGGACTGTCTTTGCCCGCACTTGTCGGCGTACCTTTTAAAGCCGCAATTTGTTCGGGTGTACTTTCGTCAATATACGCTTTGCCTTTTTTTATGAGTTTTAAAGTTAATTCATAAATCTCGTCAAAATAATCCGATGCGTATAATTCATTCGCCCACTCAAAACCCAACCATTTCACATCTTCCTTG
>JBDKKX010000648.1:0-3158 GCA_039795795.1 Bacteroidota bacterium
ATTATTGTGTTTTTGAACGGCGTAAAAGTTTGTTAAATAGCGAAAATGGCAAATATCGTTTTGCCCAAGCCGCAAAACTTTCTTTAAAACCTGCAATCACCACCTCATCTTCATTGCGTTCAATCGCTTTTAAAATCCGACGCGCAACCTCCGTCACTTCCAAACCTGCGGCAGTCGTCTCATCCATCGTACCTTGTGGCGTACCATCGGCAGTAACAGCGTTGATGGAAATATTCGTCTGCACAAAACCGGGACAAATTAACGTAATCTGAATATTATCCTCATACACTTCATTCCGCAAAGCGTCGAAATAACCATGTAAAGCATGTTTAGAAGCCGAGTATGCCGAGCGATTTTGCACCCCAAGTTTGCCTGTAACACTCGAAATCACCGCAATATGTCCCGATTGATGTTGCAACATAGAAGGTAAAACCGCTTTGGATAATGCAACCGTCCCTAAAAAATTAACATTCATAATCCGCGTATCCACTTCAAATAGCGTGTCTTTGGCAGCAGAACGTTGGCTAATGCCTGCATTATTGACCAAAATATCAATTTTACCAAATTTTTGGAGTACCTCTTTCGCCGTTGTGAAAATCTCGTTGTGATTGCTGATGTCCAAGCGGACAACCGTTGCAGAAGCAGCACCTGCGGCTTCACACTGTTTTTGAATCGCTTCCAATTGAGCGACATTGCGAGCGGATAAAATCAATTGCGCCCCCGCTTTTGCAAACGACACCGCTAACGCAGCTCCAATGCCCGAAGAAGCACCTGTTATCCAAACCCTTTTATTTTTGAATTGAGTCATGTAATATATGATCGTTTTGATTTCAAAGCAAAACTACTCATAAATGATGAATTATGAATGATTTACAAAATATTGATTGTTAATAATTTGTAAATTTATTATTTTTCATTCATAATCCATCATTTTCAAAACATTTATATAAAAAAATCAGGTAGCAAATCTTTATCCGCCGTTCCAGCCGTGACTGCGTAATGACTTAAATCTTCAATTCCTTCACTGCGCAGCACTTCGTCATCCACGAAAAAATTGCCATTGCAATCTTTATGATTTCTTTTTAGGATATAATATGCTGCATCCGCCAAAATATCAGAAGTTCGACTGCGTTTCACCACATAATCCCCGCCTAACAAATTTTGCACGGCTGCCGTTGCAATGACTGTTCGAGGCCACAAAGCGTTGAAACCGACTTTACCGCCGTACTCTCCCGCCATGCCCAACACGCACATACTCATTCCGAACTTCGCCATCGTATAAGCAACGTGATTTTGAAACCAACGCGTTTCCATATTCAAAGGCGGCGAAAGATTCAAAACATGTGGATTTTCCGCCTTCAACAAGTGCGGCAGACAGATTTTAGAGCAAAGAAAAGTGCCGCGTGTATTGATTTGGTGCATCAAATCGTAGCGTTTCATATCCGTTTCGAGCGTACCCGTCAGTTGTATCGCGCTGGCATTATTGATTAAAATATCAATGCCGCCAAAATGTGCAACTGCTTGATTTACAGCACTTTGAACACTTTCTTCCGAACGTACATCTCCAACAATTGGGAGTGCTTTGCCGCCTGCGGCAACGATTTCAGCCGCCGCCGTGTGAATCGTACCCGGTAATTTTGGATGCGGTTCGGCTGTTTTTGCAAAAATAACGATATTTGCACCTTCTCGTGCCAATCGCTTGCCAATCGCCAAACCGATGCCGCGACTCGCGCCAGTAATAAATACTGTTTTGTTTTTAAATGACATTATTATAAGATTTTTACGGCTACCCGAATTAGAAAATAGAAAATAAAAGTAAGGTTTTAGGTCACGCATAAGTTCGGGAAACTTGGAAAGTTTCCCGAACTTATGCGTGACCTAATTAAAATTCTTTTACTAAACACACCTTACATACCTTAGTTCCGAATTCGAGTAAGTTTAGAAGTGTAAAATTACAAAACAATAGCGAATATTCGCAATAGTATGTCTTTTTTTGAAAAAGTTGCCCTAAAAAACCAAAATTACACCTTGAATTGTCATAAAATTGTCATTTTTGTATCTAAAAAAAATATATCGAAAAATAAAGGTGTTCACATTCCATTCCTTAAATACCTTTTTAACAATGATTTTACATTGATAATCAATAACTTATAAATAGTTAATAAACAATTAACATAAAAAAAAATGCTTCAACGCCATTTTTTTGAGTTTGACTTTAAAAAAAGGATATATGATATTTGTATTGTCAATTGAAAAAAAGGCAATTACAGTAAAAAGTCAAAGCCATAGACCCGTCCAATTGCTGAATTTTTCTATCTTACAAACTAATGAGAGACTATTTCGGAATCGCTCGGTAAGGTAAGTCGTGTTCTTTGTTTTTCGCAAGCATTATCATGAAAATAATGAAAGTACCCAAACAATTATGTTTTTTATTACATTTATTTAATTCGCAGTAAAAAAACAGCAACTATGATTAAAACTACATGTGCCACACGACTTGCCATCCCGATTTCGGAGGCTAATTTTAAGGTTCAGAAATGTATTGATTTTCAATAAGTTGTAAAATAAAAATTCATAACCCGTTTGGGGAAGCTATCCAGAAAATGATTTTAAATCAAAGATAATAATGAAATATGTTCATGGGATTATAATTTGTTGTGGCGGATTGCTCGAAAGCAATCCGTTTTTTTTTAGCCCCCCGATAACGCTTGCATAATCCAAATTTCTTCTTTATCTGAAACAGCATCCGTCAGCGCAATTCTGTCCATAACCATGCGGTCGCCGATGTAAATGTGGATATGTTGTCGCATGGTGCCATGCTCGTCTATTAGATAATCCGTTATCGTTGGATATTTTTTTTCCAATTCTGATAATAATACTGCAACTGTATTTCCTTGAATCTCAATCGGTTCTAAATTGGGATAAAACCTTTTTAAGGCGGCGGTAAAGCGAATGAGTGCCATATTTTTTATTTTTAACGATGAGTTATGCTTGTGGTACGTTGGAATTAGGATTAAATGGGATTTTTTTGGGATTAAATGGGATTGATTTTTAGGATTTTTAGGATTTGAATCCTAAAAACCAAAAAAATCAATCTTTTTGATTTTTAGGATTTGAATCCTAAAAATCAAAAAAATCAATCCCATTTAATCCCAAAA
>JBDKKX010000649.1:0-3158 GCA_039795795.1 Bacteroidota bacterium
GGGGATTTGCAAAGTTGCCCAAGTGGTTCCGTCGAATTCGGTAAGTCCTGCTCGCGTGCCAAACCATTTATGATTTTGCGCATCCACCGCAATTGCACTTACATAATTGTCCGCTAAACGACTGTTCAACGTGTCATATCGCGTCCAATGCACATCGTCAAATTTACAAATTCCGCCCTCTGAACCCAAATTTATAGGAGAATTTGCTAATCCTAACCATTTATTATTTTGAGAATCAATTGCAATACAATCAATTATATTTTGCATTAATCCACTATTCGCAGTTGTATAATGCGTCCAAACGGTGTCACTAAGTTTGTATAAACCCTCGTTTGTTCCCAACCATGAATTCCCTCGACGGTCAAACGCTATGCATCGAACTGTCCCAATTTTATATTCCGCCCAGCGAATGCCATCAAATTTTGATACGCCATCTGTGCCACCAAACCATTTATTATTTTGCGGGTCGGTTGCAATGACGGCAATATCGTTTGTAACTAAACTGCTATTTGCAACGCGAATCATATTCCAATTCGCGCCGTCAAATCGCACCACATTTGCCCCGCAGCCGAACCATTTATTGCCTTGCGCATCTATATTAATTCTTGCAATGTCATTGCTGCTTAAACCACTATTTGCAGTATTAAAATTTGTCCAATGTGTTCCATTAAATTTAAAAATGCCATAACTTGTAGATAGCCATTTATTATTTTGCGCATCAACCGTTACATCATTGAGGATATATGAATTATTGGGATTATTTTGAATGTCGTGACGCGTCCAAACAGTGCCGTCAAATTCCATTAAGCCCGAATTCCGCAAACCGACCCAAATATGTCCTTGAGTATCTATCGAAAGATGCTTGCTCGAACCGACTATTGGATAAGTTGTCCATTGTGCGCCATCAAATTTAAGTATGGCATCGTCGCTTTTGAGCCAAAGATTATTTTGAACATCCCGCACAAGTTGATATAAATGTGTTGTAGGAGTCGGCAATGGTAAATGCGTCCATTGATGCGTTTGCAAACCGAATTTAAAAACACCACCTGCGGTTAATATCCAAATATTATTTTGATTATCGGCGGTCAAGCCACTCATAAAATTACTGCCTGTAATGCCTGTTGGCGCAGGAAAATGTTGCCAAGTAGTGTCCGAGCGTTTGAATAAGCCGCCGCCCAAAGTGGTAAACCAAGAATTGCCTTGCGCGTCAAGATGCATATCCGTCACAGCAGAGACCGTTAATGGGCTGTTTTGCGGCGTAAAATGCGTTAATTGCCCGCCAGAATGTCGGAAAAGTCCAAAATGAGTGCAAATCCATTGTATATTGGGCGATTCTGCACGGACTGCGTACACATAAGGATCTTTAAAAAAGTGTTGCCAATTTTGAGCCGTTGCGGATGCCGACAAAAGGTTTAGAACACTTATTCCAATGAAAATTTTAAAACAAATTTTGTTAAAAGCGCACATGGTTATCAGTGAATTTGATGTGAGCTTGCAAGATAAAATATTTTTTTTAAAATTATTCAACATTAAGTTAATAATTTATTTACCTCGTCATCCACTCTTGCGTGAATCTGTTTCCAATCTTTAAAATTATGGATTTCAAAATTTTTGTAAATCGCTAAAAAACGACTTGCGTGTTTTAGGAAGCCTGCCTTTTTTTATAAAAATGCGTAATTTTGCCTTTTCAAACCAAAAATAAAATCAATGATGGCAGAAAATGAAAAGCGTTTAGGCTGGATGAAAGAGCGTCAACGGTTATTGCAAGAGCAATCTTTGCATTTACCGTTTGCATTATCACGCATAGAAGTCTTTGATTTTCAGGGAATTAAACATTTAATCCTTGAAAAAATTCCATTAAATGCTCAATGGATTTTTTTAACAGGGGAGAATGGTTTTGGCAAAACTTCTATTTTAAAAGCCATTGCAAAAGGTTTAGTAGGGGACGAAGATTTTGTGGAATCGCTTCCTCGCGATAGTCATATATATGTAAATGGTTATAATTGGGATCAACCCTTTTTTTACGAAGCCCAATATAAAAAAGTAGCAGAAAATGGTTTTCAAATCGCCGCTTATGGCGCGAGCCGTTTTCTATTGAGCAGCGTAGATCAATTAGAGGATACCAAAAATAGATATAATCAAAAAACATATTCGTTGTTTTATGACGATGGGCGATTAAAGCACATCGAACGCGTCTTAATGGACACCGAAAGAGATGATTTACCTACTTTTAATCGCTTGAAAGAGGTTTTTTTGAAACTAATCCCGAATTTGGGAGACATAAAAAGTGAATTAATTGGTAAAAAAAGAAAAATTCGATATTACGAAAAAAATAATAATGAAGTATATGCACCTGTTTTTTTGCAGGATTTGGCAGCGGGTTATCGGGGTACTTTAACTATGATTGGCGATATGCTTCAACGGTTGTCGGAACATCCCAATAATTCATTAGATAATTTAAAAGGAATTGTTTTGATTGACGAGTTTGACGCGCATTTGCACCCAAAATATCAGTATGAATTACCAAAATTACTATCGGAGGTGTTCCCAAACGTGCAATTTATCGTTTCGACGCATAGCCCGATTCCAATTTTAGGTGCGAAACCCGATACTGCTGTCGTTTTAACCGTTCACCGAACCCAAGAAGCAGGTATTACAGTGGATAGATTGGATGATGATATTGAAATTGGGCGATTAAGCGCGAATGCATTGTTAACTTCTGATATTTTCAATTTCAAAACGATTTTCGCTCGCGGTGCAACGCCCGATACAATAGAACCTTATGATGATTATGAAGAAGTTAGAGTGAAAAATCGGGTTGAAAAATTATTGGAGTTAAGGCGCAACAAAAACAATATTAAACATTGATTCCAATGAAAAAAATAGAGAATTATTTGGGTGCAATCCCTGCAAATATACAACCTACAAAATTAGTAGAAAAAGAAATTATACAAAATCTATTGATTACCAAACGAATAGAAATTAAGGATTACAATCAAGCAGGCGTGAAAGAGCAATTATTAATTCTTTATGGGCATTGTTGCGCTTTTTGTGAGAAAACGGTGGATAAGTACGCTCCAATCGAACATTTTAGACCCAAACATCGAATTACAGGGGTGGATAATGAAGGTTACTACTGGTTAGGGGTTGAATGGTCT
>JBDKKX010000650.1:0-3129 GCA_039795795.1 Bacteroidota bacterium
TTATTCCGCTTTTCTATCAGCATGCGACCTATGAAAATCGAAAGGATCGAACCAATTTTGAAAATTTTACAAATTACATAAATTAAGCCTTACGCATATTTATGTTCCTATGTGTTTCCAAAATCTATGTGTTTCCACCAAAAGTACGGATGAACCATTAAAATGATACGAACTAAAATGATTTAAAATATTGATTATCAATTAAATATAACTTGCGTCAAATTTCAAACTTGACGCAAGTTGTACCATTCTTAATATTTTTCTAAGCCTAATATTTTTTTGCCTAAATCATTTAAAACGGCAGTATCATATTTGGTTTGTTCCCAATTGCGCGGGTCGCCAGGGAACGCATAGCCTTCGGGTGCAATGCGATTTTTCCAAGAGTTGATACGCCATTCGCGCAAAGCGGCGTTATTTTCTTCGGCAGGCATCATGGAAATATATTGCGCAATGCGCACTTTGTCCGTAGAATTGTTCGGACGAATGCCATGCGGTTGACTGCTATGGAAAATCAATAAATCGCCCGCTTCCATCTTCACTTTCACCAATTTGTCTTCAAAACCTGTTATATCGGGTTTAAAACGGTTGCGATTTTCGGGTTGCGTTAATTTCCAAGTGTCATAAGTGCGAAATAATTCAGGAATACATTGAAAACCACCCATATTTTCATCCATCTGGTCTGCCAATGCCAAAACGCCTTGTACATTTTGCGGTTTGGTTTCGGGGTCGTAATCCCAATGAATGAAACCTTTGTATTCAAAACCGGGACGCAATGGGAAATTCAAATTGGCGCGGTCAATCGTGACCCACAATTTATCCATGCCCCAAATGTCTGCAAACGCATCCTGTAAACGTTGCATTTGTCGGTTATTCCAAAGGTGTTGATGATTGTAAACTTCGACCATGCCCGTATTGGTCAATTCTTTCATTTTCATCTCAGCGCGCGGTGGCGCGTACCAAGTTGCGGGATTGTTAGGGTCTTTTTCTTCAAATTCCCACAAAAAAGCGGCAGTTTTCAATGCTTGTTCACGCGGTACGGCGTTTTTGATGATCACATAACCGTTTTCTATCCAAAATGCCCAATCGGCTTTGCTTAAAACCCGTAAAGGTTGTCCGTCGAGACTGGTGCGCAATCTCACTTGGCTACTTGTGGCAGTGGAAGGATTGCCCGGGATGTCCGCATGATTTTTATTGGGCATCATCGTTGGATTCATTGTTTTTTCCATTGTTTGTTGAATTTTAATGAGTTAATGATGCAAAGGTACAGGCTTCTTGAAAGCAAATGTTACAACTATAATTACCAATATTTGAACAATAATGACTTTTATTTTAATTTCGCGCTTTAAAACGATATTATTTTTAAAATAATGAAACTTATATTTGAAAATTTTACGCCCAATGCGGGCAGTTCCTTTCGATTGTTGACTCCGCAATTGAATGATTTTTTTTTCTGGCATTATCATCCCGAATACGAAATCGTGTATATCGAAGGCGCGGATGGCACCCGACATGTCGGCGAACATATTACTCGATTTGAGGGCAGTGATTTGGTCTTGATTGGACCGTTCATCCCGCACCTCAATTTTGATTATGGCATCAAAACGCCTTATAAAAAATACGTTTTGCACCTCAAAGAAGATTTTTTGGAAAAAGCGTTTAGCCTTATGCCCGAATTATCGGATATAAAGGATTTGTTTGAAAAAGCGCGAAAAGGCATTTATTTTTATGGCGATTCCAAAACAATTATCGGAACCGCTTTGAAAAATATATTTCAATTAGCTCCTTTTCAACAGTTTATAGCGATTTTAGAATTGTTGCAAACGATGGCAAATTGTGCCGAAAAAGATACGTTGCATTCCAATCCAGTAGGACAACATTACAATTTGAAGGAACAACAACGTTTAAAAGTGGTTTATGCCTACATTGAAGCCCATTATGCCGAAAAAATAGACCTTTTGGATATGGCAAAATTGACGCATTTGACCCATGCCGCTTTTTGTCGTTATTTCAAGAAAATGACTTTGATGACTTTTACAGAATTCGTCAATCAATATCGAGTCAATCAAGCGAAAAAACAACTGCTTTTGGATCATACGGTGACAGCCGTTTGTTTTGAATGTGGTTTTGAAAGCCTTTCCTATTTTAATCGGATTTTTAAAAAAGTAACGGGATTGAGTCCGATGCAATTTAAAAAAAGTTTGGTTTTTTGAACTATCTTTGCATTGAAATACTTCATTTCAATGGTTTAATCCTTAAAAAAATGTAGAATGACCGTCACATTAAAACATTTATTAAAATTGCCGACTTTGCCGCGCTTGATGCAGGAAGTTCAATCGCACCTTGCACAAGAGCATCAAAAAAGGCAACTTTTTTATGAATCCGTCAATGAAGACCAAAAAGCTGAATTTATTTTAGGGCAAATTGTGCTTCATTCGCCTGCATCGGATGCGCATACCGATGCAGTAGGCTATTTATTTCGGACTACCAGTATTTTTGCCGATGTACAGCAAAGTGGCAAAGTGAAATCGGAAAAAGCGATGATTAGTCTAACGCGCAATGATTATGAACCCGATGTCGCGTTTTGGAAAAAAGAAGTTGCGGATACCTTTGACAAAGCCCAAACTCATTTTCCTGCACCTCATTTTGTGGTAGAAGTGTTGTCGAAAGGCACCGCTAAAACCGACCGAACTACCAAATATAAAGATTATGCCGCACATCAGATTGAAGAATATTGGATTGTAGATCCGAAAAAGCAAATTGTCGAGCAATATGTATTGCCACAAGGCGGGACGGAGTATATGCTTTTTAAAAAATTAATGATAGAGGATGATATTTCGAGTTATGTTATGAAGGGATTCACGATTCCTGTGAAGGCGATTTTTGATGCGCAGACCAATCTCGAAACGCTAAAAAATTTACTCGCTAAGTCGTAGAATATTTTAAATATTTAACTAATTGATTTTTAATTAGTTAATAGGTATTAGAAAAATAATCTACCTGCTATGGGCTGTCTCAAAAGCGTAAAATTTAATTTTTTAGACAAAATAGGATTCGGTTGTGATACAATTGGAACGCGGATGACGCGGATTTTTACGGATTTACACGGATTTTTTGTTTTTTGCTGCGTTT
>JBDKKX010000651.1:0-3123 GCA_039795795.1 Bacteroidota bacterium
TGTCCATATTTAAATTTGTTGTATTTTCGCACTTCATTTCTTTTGGAGACTAAATTTACTTTCCTGCAAAGGTAGTATTTTTAGTCTTTTTTACTTTCATACTCCAACTTTCATCGAACTCACGTTAAATACCAATTTTTCATCAGAATTCACTAAATCAAGAAAATCTACTTGCAAAATTTTTGCAATTTGTTCTACTCGTTCAAGGATACTTTCGTCCGATTTGCCTCAATTTTACTATATCCTTCTTGCGAAATTCCCAATTGATTCGCCACAAACTCTTGAGTATAGTTACGCATTTAGCGTATTTTTTTAATTTTATGTCCGATTGTCATCATTATTATTTTAAGTGGTAAATATACGAATTTATATTATAAAGTATAACTGATTTTACATTCATTTTTCTGATTTAACAGCGACCTTTGCAGTCGATAATTCAATCAGAATTTGATTCAGAAACAAATCATATTTTTCCACTTTAAATTTTTTTTTTACAATGAAACATTTATTTGCCTTTGTAGTGTTGTTTGTCGGTATTTGCAGTTTCAAAACAGCCAACTCAACTGTAAATGTACTTTTCAAAAAACACTACGGACCAACCGTAACTATGAAAGTGAGTGAGCTAAGGTTGCTTTATTCAGAACCAGAAATCATAGCGCATTCATCGTATGCAAAAATTAAAGCTTTGTCGGACGCAAGTTTAAAACAAGCCTGTAGTACCCCGCTTGACGGAGACTATGTGACCATTAAAAATGGTACTGTCGTCATTATGCAGGGCAATCCCAGGATTTATGAAATGAAACGCAGAGGCTTCTTAGATTTCGTTGTTACTTGCGATGTTTTCACTCCAGCCCCGTTATTGAAGTCCTGCGGGCTTTATTAACCTACCATGAGTTCAATAATTTTGGAGCTGCTCGGGTCGCAATTTGTAGTTTTTGAGCGTCTATCCTTTTGTTATAAGTGATTCACTTAAAATTTGATTCAAAAATAAACAATATTTTCCATTTTAAAATTATTTCAATGAAACATTTATTTTTCTTCTTAGTGTTATTGATTGGCATTTGTGGTTTCAAAACAGTTCCGTCAACTGTCAGAATGCCTTCGGAAAAACATTATATAGCAACTGTACCTATGAAAGTGAGTGAATTGACACTCCTTCATTCAGAATCAGAAATAACATCTGATGATTCATATACAGTAATCAAAGCTTTGTCCGACGCAAACTTAAAACAAGCGTGTAACACTCCCTCTAATGGTCAGCTTGTGACAATTAAAAAAGGTACCACTATTCTTTACCAAGGTAATACCCGAATTTATGAGATGAAACGTAGAGGATTTTTAGATTTTGTTGTTAATTGTGATGTTTACGCTCCAAACTCTTTTTCAGAGTATGGCTTTTATGACCTTTAATAATTCTAAATTTCTAAATTCTAATGAAATCTAAAAAAATTCTCGCCAAATTATTGTATTACGGATTGACAGAAATTCGAGCAAAAGCAAAAGAAACCAAAAATAACGATATTTTTGTTCTTGCTCGCTTTCTAACTAATTTACCTTTGGAACTTTCTGTTGCTAAAACGGAAGAAGATTATGATAACATTTTAGCAAAATTGGAAGAAGCTTCAAAAACGAATGCAGGACTGCAAAGTTTTGTCAAGCAAGTAACAGAAAAGAAAGAATAATTTTTTCAAAAAGCCGCTGAATCAAATTACAACAACCTTTATGCAAGCATAAAGGTTGTTGTTCATTTAAGATACAAATCAATCAACAACAAAATTTACGCGGTTTTCTGCAAAAAAATCTTATCAATCTCCACCAAAGTAAGTACTTTTCCTTGTTTCAAAATGTAAGCATTCACATATTCATTCCAATAATTGCGCACAATCTCGCCTAAATCTTTCGGGACATTGACTTTTGCGGTTTTATTATCCTCTAAAACGATAGTAATTTGATGCTGCCGCGCATCCGCAACCGTCAACGTACCTTTCAACCAAAAGTAATTCGTAGCTTTAGGCTTCTTGGCAACAGGAATCGCGGCAGCAGGAATCTCTGCTAATCTCAATTCCCTCTCCGCCATTTCGTAAATATCCATTAATTCTTGCGCAATATCTTCGGGTGCATTCCCTGCAAGCCCTTGATAAACCATTTTTTTAGCTTCCAAATATTTTTTGCAATCTAAAGCAAGTGCTGCGGCACTCCGAAACGTAACGGAACGCATCGGCTCATTCTCAAACCGATCCAATAAAAATAAAGCCGCACATTTCTCTGCCTCAAACGCTAATTCGGACAAGCGCAAAAATTCTTGTGGATCTCGTTGCACACATTGAGCAACAATCGCCGATTGAATATAAAATGATGCAGCATTACGCGCTTCGCTAAAATTATTCATTTTACAGCAAATAAGGATTTAGGGTTACTAAATTCGGTAATCACAATGTAAACCTTTACATTCATGGAATCCGATTTTTGAACTTGCTTTTTTTTCAATTTGTGCCGAATGGCAATTGTATTCGTTCGGGACTCTTGCCCAATGCCTGAAATTTCTAATCGGGCATCAGCTTTCTGCTGCGTATGCTTCGGGGCTTCTTGAAAAAGCACAAAGTCAACCCCTGTGCCTTTTTTTGAAAAGGTAAAGTATTGATATTCCGTAAGATGCATCACTAAAAAGAGTGCAATACACATTGCGCCGTAATCAATGGCTCTTTCTTCATCATTCATCGTTTGAAGCATCTGTAAACTTAATCCGCCTTCCCATGTAATGACGAAATCTTGGTTTCCACTATCCGTTTGAACACGCAACGTTGTTCCCGAAGGATGACCGTGAGATGCAAACATATAAATCGCGCAATCGCACATAAAACTCCCTAAGCTCGGTAGTATTCCAGAACAACCGTTGCGTAAATCATCTAAATGAATTTGGTTTGTCATCGGTTTGGTTTTGCAAAGGTAAGCAATGTTATTGAATTTTCCAAATAACAAAAGCCCCAAAGTATGCACTTTGAGGCTCTGTTTATATTGTGTTGGCAGCGACTTACTCTCCCACGTTCAGGGACGCAGTACCATCAGCGCAAGCAGGCTTAACTTCTCTGTTCGGAATGGGAAGAGGTGGATCCCCGCCGCTAT
>JBDKKX010000652.1:0-3123 GCA_039795795.1 Bacteroidota bacterium
TCTCCCAAACGGCTTGGTTCGAGTCTTTTTGGATGCACAAACGGGGGCTCTCAATTCATATTATAATCTGTCAAAGAACTTATGTACACAGCACAGGGTCGTGACCTGTCCTGTCCAATTTTAATAATTTATAATTAATTGATTATTAATTAATTATAAATTATTAAAATCGGACAGGTCACGACCTGTCCCTACGATTTTGTGCGTTTCATTTAGGAAAGGTATATTATGCAGCTTCGGTTTCCTCCAACCCTGGCAAATATTCAAACGACCCAATATGAAATATGCCCACCAAAAAATACATCATTACGAATTGATACAAAGTCGTCAATGCAATTAAGGAAGTTTGATAGGTGGCGTTGCCCAAAAACAGATACACTATCGCCAAACACACAATGCCTAAAAGGATTTGTAAAGCGGTTTCGTTATGCACGAAAAAAACGAAAAATCCAATGGAAATAAAGGCGGAAAGCAAATTTGCTGGGTTATAACCGCCCCAAAAAATGGAGATTAATTGCAAAATCGCTATGGTTACGGCTAAAGTATCTCGCTTATTGAATTTGGGGGACTGTTCAAAAAGAGTAATGCGTTCTGAAATCGGCACGAAAGGGCGAGACAACGTACTCACAAATGCGAATAATCCTACTATCGGAATCATAAATAACCAGTAATTAAACGAGGGCGTGAATCCTCTTGAATACAGGTGTTCCAATAAAAATTTGCGAAAATATTGAATCACGAAGTACAAGGTGCCCAAATGAATTAAGGTTTTGACGAATATCAAAACAGATAAGATTAAACCGCCCGACGAATGCTTGATACTGCCTTGTGCAATACGGGCTGCATCGCTAAACACGTCGAAAGCCATGCTCATAATTAAGATTTTCGTGCCCCAATAAATCAATAAGGCTTGTGCTTTGGAATATTGATGGTCTAATTGAATCAATTTATCTCGAAAATTGAAATCAAAAGCTTGTAAATGACTGACAAATGCGCCTAAAATCACGGTTTGACTGATGCTGATTCCAAATCGATACCAATAGTTTGGCAAAAAAATAGTAGTCCTGTCATAATGGAGTTCCAAAAAGTGGAAAGATCTTAAAGCATATTCAAACCAAGATAAGCCCGTCCACAACGAAGCAATCAAGGGAGTGCTGACTCCGAATAAAATTAAAATCCATCGGTCTTGGTTCGGAAACGCCGTACCCAAAAACACTAATAACGGCGCGCATCCGCACAATTGCACCAACGTAAATGGCAAATTAACGAAATCTGGTGCGCCATAAGGCATTGCGAACGCCGTTTTGTGCAACACTTGTACTACAAAAACGGCGATTTGAGCGTACACGGCATAAGTAGCAGGCGTTTTTAGGTTGAAAACGCGCCCTACGCCCAACCAAAAAACGATGCGCAAACTTGCCCATAAAGCAGTCATCACCACAGCGGTCAACGTAGAGAAGCGGGTTATCATAACGAAATGTTCTAACAGCTTCAACAAGACTTCTGCGAGCGCATATTGCAGTATCCAAGACCAGTATTTGAAATAGCCTTGAGTCGGTGCCTCTGTTTGGAATAGATTTTCCATTTTGAATTGCGTTTGAGTTATGAAAAATTTAAATACATTCAGGTTTTAAGGTTGCAAAGCTATTATTATTATTTTTTAGATAATAATAAAAGGTTAATTATCTTTGGTTTTTCATTTAAAAGTAAGCTATCATGCAAAAGTATTTACTATCTTTTTTCTTGATTTTAGTGTTCACGAACACACGCGGGCAATCTGCACAAGATTCCATTGCCATCGTCCGATTATTAGAAAAAGAAGGCGCGACTTGGCGTTCGGGCGATGTTAAAGGGCATGCGGATTGTTGGCTCATCCGTCCTTACAGTCGCATTTTGGTTTCTACAGCCGATGGTCGGAGTATGGACGTACCGCCTGCCCTCATGCTCAACCCGCCTGCGAGTATGTTTGGGAATGGCGGTTTTTCCATTCACTCGAATTATAAAATGAGCATTTATGCGGATAATGCATCTGTGAGCCATGATGAGGTTTCGGTCTCGAAAGACGGGCAGGAAACGTACTCTCGTGAATTTCGACTCTTAGAAAAAGTTCAAAATCAGTGGAAATTAGTCAGTCAATCTGCGCATATTTATACGCCGACGAAACAGGATACAACAAGTTATATCCAAACGGTGGATATTGAAACGGGTGCAGTGGAATCTGTGTTGACGATAAAAGACCATTTTGAAGCACCGAATTGGCATCCTGACAATTATCTGATTGTCAATAGCAAAGGTAAACTTTATACGTTGGATTTAACTTCTAAAAAATTAACCGAACTCAATACGGGATTTGCCACCGAATGTAATAATGATCATGGGATTTCTCCCGACAAAAAATGGTTGGTCGTCAGCCATAATGATAAAGCGGATGTTTCTACAAAGGCTTATAAATCAGCGATTTATATCTTGCCTGTGACGGGCGGGCAACCGAGAAGAGTTACTTCCGAAGTCATGTCTTTTTGGCATGGTTGGACTCCTGATGGCAAAACGTTGGCGTATTGTGCCGAACGCAAAGGCAATTATGATATTTATACCATCGGCGTAGAAGGCGGCGCGGAAAAAAGATTGACGGCTACGGAAGGTTTGGATGATGGTCCTGATTATTCGCCTGATGGGAAATATATTTATTTTAACTCTTATCGGACGGGTCACATGCAAATTTGGCGGATGTTGGCAGACGGTTCTAAACCAGAACAATTGACTTTTGATGAAAATTCAAATTGGTTTGCTCATCCTTCGCCTGATAATAAATGGATTGTTTATATTGCTTATACGTCCGATGAAAAACAAGCTCATTTGTTTGGCAAAAACGTTAAATTAAGGCTTATGAACCTTGAAACCAAAGCAATTAAAGATATTACACCTGTTTTTTATGGTGGGCAAGGCACGATAAATGTTCCTTCGTGGAGTCCTGATAGTAAAAAAATTGCTTTTGTGAGTTATTCTGTTAAGTAGCCCTTGGAATTAGGATTAAATGGGATTTTTTTGGGATTAAATAAGATTGATTTTTAGGATTTGTAGGATTTTAATGGAATGTTTCATTTTGGGGACACATTGTGATAC
>JBDKKX010000653.1:0-3117 GCA_039795795.1 Bacteroidota bacterium
ACCCGAATTATCAAACGGTGTAACGTTTTTATAACCTGCGGCAGTTAACATTTCTACGGCATCGGTTTTCATTTGCTCACGCATTTTCAACTCATTTTCTCTGATTTTGGCATTGAAACGCAATAATGGCATCCCCCATTGGTCTTTTTTCTCCTTATCCAACGATACTTGATTGTCGTGATAAGGTAGGCATTCTCCAAAACCACCCATGCTGATACTCCACTCCCCCGGTTGATACAAGTCATCTTTAAAAGCGGCACCAATGCCTTCCGCACTCGACCCTCGACCCCAATTCGCCCGCGAAGCACCGCCTTGATAATCATACCCGCGCAAAAAATTCGGATTTTTGGATTTTTCATCAATATTGACGTAACGCGGTATAAACATCCCTGTCGGTTGACGACCTTTATAATATTGGTCTTGCAAACCGTCATAAGTCGCACGCGCACCCACCCGATAATGATGATCCATTAAATTATGCCCCAATTCGCCACTATCATTCCCCATGCCATTCGGAAAGCGCGCCGAAGTGGAATTCAATAAAATCTGAGTCGTTGCTAAGGTCGAAGCACAACAAAAAATGATTTTTGCATAAAACTCAATGGTTTGTTTGCTTTCGGTATCCATAATCCGAACCCCCGTTGCGCGATTGGTCTTTTCGTCCAAAATAATGGATTGAACAATCGAATTTGGTCGAATCGTGAAATTTTTTGTTTTATTCGCCGCAGGCAACGTCGAAGCATTCGCACTGAAATACGCTCCATACGGACAACCCCGAGAACAACGATTCCGATTTTGACATTTTCCGCGACCAGCTTCCAAATGCCAAGGTTGTGGATCGGTCAAATGCGCTACTCGCCCAATCGTGATATACCTATCTTTGAATTTCTGCTTCATTTCCTTTTTGAAATGCTGTTCCAGACAATTCAATTGCATCGGCGGTTGAAAATAACCATCGGGCAAATGCGGTAATCCCAATTTTTCACCACTCACACCTACAAATTTTTCAACATACGTGTACCAAGATTCAATATCTTTGTACCGAACGGGCCAATCAATGCCAATGCCTTCTTTGGCATTCGCCTCGAAATCCAAATCGCTCCAACGATACACTTGTTTACCCCAAATCAAGGAGCGTCCACCGACTTGATTGCCGCGAATCCAATCAAAACGCTCGTCTTCAAGGTAGGGATTTGCCACATCATCGGTAAAAAAATGTTTATTGGCTTCGCCAATGAAGCCACTTCGAGTTTGAATATGATGCTTTTTCGCATCTTCGGGCGACAAACCGCCCCGATTGGCTAATTCCCAAGTATCCTTCATCATCGTTGGATAATCAGTGACGTGTTCAACCATGCGCCCTTTCTCGAAAACCAGCGTTTTCAAACCTTTTTCGCACAATTCTTTAGCTGCCCAGCCGCCACTCATGCCCGAACCGATGACAATCGCATCGTAGGTATGGGTTTTATTGACTTCAGTATTTAAATTTGCCATTAATGAGTTGTTAAGTTTTTTTAAAATCTATTGGTTTTCAATCCATTTTATATATTGTTGAAAAGTTTTTTGATTAATTTCCATAAATTGCATGATTTCTTCCGCTGTATCTTCCCGCAATCTGAATTTTTTGAACATGGATAATTGTTCCTGCAAATCTGCGTTTTTTGCAGTTTTGCCTAAATCCGATTGCATTTCTTTTTCAACGCGCAATCGTTCTGCTTTGACTTGCGCGGTCTCCATTTTAAGCAACGGTGGCTTTACTTGTTTTTTTTTCAATTTTTTATCTTTTAACATTTCACGGGCAAGGTAAGCAGAAGTAATGAAATTTTAATAACATCTCCCACAAATTGCGTCAATTTTCCAAATTGACGCAATTTTTTAAATTGCGTCAATTTTTTAAACGTTTGCAATATGCAGACAATGGTGAGTGAAGATAATTAAAATTTAAATCCGTTTTTAAAGCAGCGAATTGGCAGATTGTATTTTAATGAATTAATGAAGTTTGAAGGAATTTGAAAAAAATGTACATTTGCGCCCAGTTCAAAATTTTTTAAACATTCCACATTCCTTTTAATTATCAAAATTGCAAAATGACAAGTAGAAACAATTGGACTTTAGCCGAGATTGAAAAAATGTATCATCGTCCTTTATTAGACTTAATCTTTGAAGCCGCTTCCGTTCATCGCCAAAATAAGGCATATAGTGAAGTTCAAATTAGCAGTCTAATATCCATTAAAACAGGCGGTTGCAAAGAAGATTGTTCGTATTGCCCGCAAGCGGCGCGTTATCATACGGATATTGAGGTTCAACCCTTGATGTCTGTGGAAAAAGTGAAAACACAAGCTGCTATTGCCAAAGCAAATGGGGCATCTCGGTTGTGCATGGGCGCGGCTTGGCGCGAAGTGCGCGATAATCGAGATTTCGACCGCGTGTTGGAAATGGTTTCGGAAGTCAATGAAATGGGCATGGAAGTTTGTTGCACGTTGGGCATGTTGACTTATGAACAAGCCGAAAAATTAAAAGCCGCAGGTTGTTTTGCGTACAATCATAATATTGACACATCCAGTGAAAATTATGGCAATATAATTACGACGCGCACTTTTGACGACCGTTTAAATACCTTGAAAAATGTTAAAAAGGCAAAATTATCGGTTTGTTGTGGCGGCATAATTGGATTGGGCGAGACGGACGAAGATAGAATTAAAATGTTGCACACCTTAGCGACGATGGAAGAACATCCGGATTCTGTACCTATCAATGCATTAGTGCCTGTCGCGGGAACGCCGTTAGCGAATAATACGAAAGTGCAAATCGATGAAATGTTGCGCATGATAGCGACAGCGCGTTTGTTGATGCCCAAAAGTGTGGTGCGTTTGTCGGCGGGACGCAATGATATGACGATTGCAGAACAGGCTTTGTGTTTTATGGCGGGCGCGAATTCGATTTTTGCAGGTGAAAAATTATTAACTACTCCGAATCCTGCTTTTGATACCGATATGGAAATGTTTAAAATGTTGGGATTAACTCCCAGAAAAGCATTTAAGGAAGCTGCGGTGACGGAAATAGTATAGCGTTGGAATTAGGATTAAATGGGATTTTTTTTGGATTAAATAAGATTGA
>JBDKKX010000654.1:0-3110 GCA_039795795.1 Bacteroidota bacterium
GAAAACGGCTACTTTCCAAAAGTATGCGTTTTCCAATCAACCTGATTTAAAAAGTCATGCACAACTCACTCGGGCTGCGGCAAGCGAAGGGATGGTTTTGTTAAAAAACGAGCAAAAAACATTGCCTTTTCCAGAAAAATTGCAAAAAATCGCGCTTTTTGGCAATACTTCTTATAACATGATTACAGGTGGAACAGGCAGTGGCGACGTAAATGAAGCTTATACCGTTTCTATGAGCGAAGGTTTTGCAAATGCTAAATTATTGATAGACAATAACTTAAAAGTGATCTATGAACCTTATATCGAAAAAGCCATTAAAGCATTTCCTAAAAAACAACGTTTTTTCGACCCAGATCCTGTGATTCCAGAATATGAGTTGGAATTGGCAAATGTGATTGCAGCAGCAGAAGCAAATGAAATTGCAGTGATTACGATTGGTCGGAATTCGGGTGAATTTTCGGATAGAAAATTGGAAGCAGATTACTATTTAACGGCAACAGAGAAAAAGTTAATTAAAACGGTTTCGGAAGTTTTTCATACAAAAGGTAAAAAAGTCGTTGTCTTATTAAATATTGGGGGCGTTATTGAAATAAATAGTTGGTCAATGGATGCAGATGCGATTTTGTTGGCATGGCAGGCGGGTCAAGAATCGGGTAATTCTATTGCAGATGTGTTGACGGGCAAGGTCAATCCTTCGGGCAAATTAGCGACGACTTTCCCAAAAGATTATAGTCATGTACCTTCTGCGAGCCTTCCGAACTTCCCTGGTTTGCCCAAAGAAAAACCAGCAGAAGTGATTTATAAGGAAGGCATTTTTGTAGGGTATCGGTATTATGAAACGTTTAAAGTACCTGTGGCGTATGAATTTGGTTATGGTCAATCTTATACGACATTTAATTTTAAAAATTTAAAATTAAGTGATAAAAAATTTGGCAACAAATTAACAGTTACGGTGGATGTCACCAATACGGGAACGGTTGCAGGCAGAGAAGTCGTTCAATTATACTTAACCGCGCCGAGTCAAAAATTGGTAAAACCTGCACAAGAATTACGCGGTTTTGTCAAAACCAATTTGTTACAACCCAATCAAACTCAAACTGTTACGATTGAGTTAGATGCAAAAAGTTTAGTATCTTTTGATGAAAAACAATCGGCTTGGGTAGCCGAAGCGGGTAAATATGGCGTTAAAATCGGTTCGTCTTCTCAAAAAATTCAATTAACGGGTCATTTTTCCTTAGAAAAAGAACAAATAGTTGAAAAAGAAAGCAAATCTTTGGTACCTGTTGCGCCCATTTTAGAATTAAAAAAATAGTATTTGAATATTTGTTTTCTTACAAACCTAATTTTGCCCCGAATTACACGAATTTGCCCGAATTGTTACTAACAATTCGGGCAAATTCGTGTAATTCGGGGCAAAATTAGATATATAGCTTACCCAAAATTCAAAATCCTGTCTTATCTTGCACAAAAATTCGGAAAATCAAAACAAAAATCGTGGATTCTATGGTTTCACAACTGACTCCGACCGCTATTATGGTCTTAATCGTGATTTATTTTCTGGGCTTGATAGGCATTGCATTGCTCACGTCCAAAAATAGCGATAATCACTCCTTTTTTCTCGCCAATAAAAAATCGCCTTGGTATCTGATAGCGATTGGCATGATTGGAACGTCGATTTCTGGCGTGACGTTTATCTCCGTTCCGGGTTGGGTCGAAGCCAATTCGATGTCGTATATGCAAACTGTTTTAGGATTTTGGGTTGGGTATTTAGTGATTGCATTTGTTTTATTACCAATGTATTATAAATTAAATTTAATTTCAATTTATACGTACTTGGAACAACGATTTGGAATACACGCTTACAAAACTGGTTCTGCTTTTTTCTTAATTTCGCGGACAGTCGGTTCAGGATTTCGACTTTATTTGGCAGCAATGGTCTTACATACTTTTGTAACCAGTCCATTAGGCGTACCTTTTTGGGTGACGGTTTTGGTAACGATTGCATTGATTTGGACATACACGTTCAAAGGCGGCGTGAAAACGATTATTTGGACAGACCTCATTCAAACCTTATTTTTGATTGGCGCACTCGTAATGACTTTATATATGTTGGGCAGCAAGTTAGATTTAGGGGTGAGCGGCATTATTTCAACGGTTACGGAAAGTCCAAAATCGAAAATCTTCTTTTTTGAAAATGGTTGGGCAGACCCCAAAAACTTTTTCAAACAATTTTTTGCAGGAGTCAGTATTTGTATTGTGATGTCGGGGCTGGATCAAGATATTATGCAAAAAAACTTAACCGTTAAAACGCTCAAAGGCGCGCAAATCAATATGGTCAGCTACGGAACGTTATTGGCATTCATCAATTTATTGTTCTTAACGCTTGGTATTCTGCTATTTATGTATGCTAAGAAAAATGGCATTGAAATTCCCGTCGTCAACGGAAAAACACGTACGGATTTACTTTTCCCGACGATTGCACTGCATCATTCCTCTATTCCGATTGGTGTAATGTTCATGCTTGGCATCATCGCTTCAACGTATGCGAGTGCAGATTCTGCTCTAACTTCTTTAACCACAGCGTTTTGCATTGATTTTCTCGGTTTTCAGAAAAAAAAGAGCGATACACCCGAATCCAATCGAACAAGAACCTTAGTCCATTTAGGATTTTCGGGATTATTATTTTTCATCATTTTATTGTTTTATTTCATCAATGACGATGCAGTGATTGAGGCAATTTATAAAGTAGCAGGTTATACATACGGTCCGTTATTGGGACTTTTCGCTTTCGGTTTTTTAACCAAATATGCGATACACGATAAATTTGCACCTTATGTTTGCATTTTATCCCCGATTTTATGTTATATTATCAATGAAAACTCGCAAAAATGGTTTAACGGCTATAAATTCAGTTTTGAATTGCTGATTTTGAATGGATTATTGACGTTCATAGGCTTGTTTTTGATTTCAAAACGAGGAGAAACATATCTTATGAAAAGTTAAAATAAAAAGGCTTAGTGAATTGGAACGCGGAAGACGCGGATTTTACGAATTTGCACGGATTTTTTTGAGATTTAGACTTGAAATCTGGCATAAATTCCAAAAAAATC
>JBDKKX010000655.1:0-3100 GCA_039795795.1 Bacteroidota bacterium
ATTGCTTTTCGTAATATTTTTGGTATGCGCCCGAAGTAACATTTTTAATCCAATCGGGATTATTCAAATACCAATCTATCGTCATCCGAAAGCCTTCTTCAAAAGTGATGGAAGGTGTCCAACCCAATTGATCCCGTAATTTGGAAGCATCTATCGCATATCGGCGGTCATGTCCAGGTCTATCTTTGACGAAAGTAATGAGTTTTCGGGATGTGCCTTGTGGTTTACCCAATTTTTCATCCAAAATATCACAAAGTTTTTCCACCAAATCAATATTTTTCCACTCATTATTCCCACCAATATTATACGTTTCCCCCTCTTGTCCTTTGTGAAAAATCACATCAATCGCCGCAGCATGGTCTTTAACCCAAAGCCAATCCCGTGCATATTTGCCATCGCCATAAATCGGCAATGGTTTTTGATTCACTATGTTATTGATAATCAATGGAATCAGTTTTTCTGGAAAATGATTGGGTCCATAATTGTTGGAACAATTGGACAAAACTACGGGCAAATGATACGTATGATGATACGCCCGCACGAAATGATCACTCGCCGCTTTGGAAGCAGAATACGGAGAACGCGGGTCATAAGCCGTCGTTTCGGTAAACAAGCCTTCCTCCCCTAAACTACCATAAACTTCATCCGTCGAAACATGATAAAAACGACAACCTTCCTGTCCGCGCCAAATCGCCCGCGCTGCATTCAATAAATTCACCGTTCCAATCACATTGGTTTCAATAAATTCCATTGGATTTTCGATAGATCTATCGACATGGGATTCCGCAGCCAAATGTATAACGCCTTGAAAACGATAGGATTCAAACAATTCTTTCAGAAATACAGCCTCTCGAATATTGCCTTTAATGAAAGTATAATTGGGTTCATTTTCAATATCGCGCAAGTTTTCTAAATTGCCTGCGTACGTCAATGTGTCTAAATTGACAATCCGATATTGTGGATATTTATGCACAAACAAGCGGACAACGTGCGAACCGATAAAACCCGCACCACCTGTTATTAAAATCGTTTTTTTGTATCTCATGGTTGATTTTTTAAAACACAGCTATAAAACAAATTTATAGAAATGTGACCAAGGGATGTGGAATCCGCCACGAATTACACGAATTTGCACAAATTATTAGTGAAAATTCGTGTAATTCGTGGCAAAATCAAGTAGGTAGCAACTTGAATTAATTATGAATTCAAAACCAATGCATCCACAGGTTTCACTACTTTTTTGAAATATTCATACGTCAAAGCCAATCCTTTTTCTCGATTATACTTCGGCTCCCAACCTAATATATTCCGCGCTTTTGTAATATCAGGTTGACGCTGTTTCGGGTCGTCTATCGGCAAAGGGCGATAATCAATATGCGCTTTTGGATTATTGACCAATGCTAAAATCTCTTTCGCAAATTGCATTACGGTAATCTCATTTGGATTTCCTATATTCATAGGCAAATGATAATCACTCAATAACAAGCGATAAATCCCTTCTACCAAATCATCGACATAACAAAAAGAGCGGGTTTGGGAACCATCTCCAAAGATAGTCAAGCCTTCGCCGCGAATCGCTTGGGAGAAAAAAGCAGGCAATACCCGACCATCATTCACGCGCATTCTCGGTCCGTACGTATTGAAAATGCGGATAATCCGCGTCTCCAAACCATGATACGTATGATAAGCCATTGTAATCGCTTCTTGAAACCGTTTTGCTTCATCATACACGCCTCTCGGTCCAACTGGATTCACATTCCCCCAATATTCTTCTTTTTGCGGATGCACCAAAGGGTCGCCATACACCTCAGAAGTCGAAGCAATCATAAAACGAGCCCCTTTCGACATCGCTAAACCCAACAAATTGTGTGTACCCAACGACCCTACTTTCAACGTCTGAATCGGCATTTGCAAGTAATCAATCGGGCTTGCAGGCGACGCGAAATGCAAAATATAGTCCAAAGTACCCGCAACGTGGACAAATTTGGAAACATCGTGGTGATGAAATTCAAATCGCTTCAAGGGAAACAGGTGTTCGATATTTGCCAAATCGCCTGTTATCAAATTATCCATGCCTATCACATGATAACCTTCTGCTAAAAAACGGTCACATAAGTGTGAACCTAAAAAACCAGCTGCGCCAGTAATTAAAATCCTTTTCATTTGCTATATTTTTTTTTAATGTTTATACTCAAAGTATGCCCTAATTTAGAAAACGGTTTTGATTATGGGGCAAAGATACGATTGCTTTTGGCAAAAAGCTACTTTTTTGTGTCAAAGTTTTCCTACTTTTGCTCAAAATTGCCCCAATTTGAGCCATTTATGGTCGTTTTGGCGCACTTTTCTATTAAAAATACCATTCCTTAGTTAGAATATTTGGATTCAAAAAATGAAAAAATCGACTTTATATAGCGACGTAAAAGAATTATTAACCTATTTTTCGCCTGTTTTGGGCATCTTTGGAAACGCTAAAATCTTATCTTTCCTTGTTTTTTGGATAGGATTAGGCAGTTGCACAACCGTCCATGCACAACTTATGCCAAATTATTACAATACGATTTTTCTTAACGTTGCGTATTCGGCTCAGTTGCCTGCGGGCGATTTGGCGAATCGTTTTGGTTTAAACATGAGTACAGGTGCGAGCGTAGAATATTTTTTGACGCATAAAAATTGGATTATTGGCACAGAGGCTTATTATTTATTTGGTCAAACGGTTAAAGAAGATGTTTTGGCGTTTGCGCGCACGACGGAAGGAGCGATTTTGGGCGATATTGGCAATTACGCACAAGTGGATTTGCGCGAACGCGGGTTTTATTGGGGTGGGCATATGGGTCGTTTTTATAAAACGAGGGAGCGCGGTAATTTACTGAGTGGTTTACGGGTGACGCTTGGCGCAGGTTTTTTGCAACATTATATTCGCATTCAAGACAATCAAAATGTGAGTATTCCTCAATTGTCGGGGGCTTATCGGGCGGGTTATGACCGTTTGACGAATGGTTTCGCTTTGAATCAATTTATGGGTTGGCAAGTTTTGAGTCGAAATAAACGGATTAATTTTCATATTGGCTTGGAATTGACGGAAGGTTTTACCAAAAATCGA
>JBDKKX010000656.1:0-3089 GCA_039795795.1 Bacteroidota bacterium
GTTATAACTTTAAACAAAATTAAACGGACAACTTGACGCAAGTTGCAAACTTGCGTCAAGTTATAACTTTAAACAAAATTAAACGGACAACTTGACGCAAGTTGCAAACTTGCGTCAAGTTATAACTTTAAACAAAATTAAACGGACAACTTGACGCAAGTTGCAAACTTGCGTCAAGTTATAACTAAGCACTTATTTCTATTTAACTACTTAGCACCGCAACATTTATGACAAATTTGCAAAAAGCATGGTCCAGACGCACGTTTTTGACGACAGTAACGGGGGCAAGTGCAGCGTTTTTGATAAATCCTTTTTCGACTTGGGCTACGGATGCAATCGACCCAAGCATCGCCGCGATTGTGGCAAACACAATGGGCATTGATACGCATAATCATATAGATGTGCCGCCCCAAAACGCAACACTGCCAGAAACTAAAATGGAGTTACGAGCCGAAATGAAAAAATCAGGATTATCGGCAATTTGCATGACTTTCGCGGTTGACCGCCCCAAACTGACAGAAACAGGACAGGCATACCAAAGATTCGTAGAAGGTTTAGACGCAATGGACGTATTTTTGAAAGAAAACCAAATGAAACGGTCGTTAAATTTGAAAAACCTAAAAGCGGCGCGTAAAAAACAGCAACCCACCGTCATTCAATCCGTTGAAGGCGGGCATTTTTTAGAAGGAAAGTTAGAAAGGCTTGATGTCGCTTATAAAAGAGGTTTACGATTGCTGGGCTTGTTGCACGATGCACAATCTGCCGTCCCTATCGGCGATATTTATACTGACCCGCCGCAATATGGCGGACTGACTGAATTTGGCATAAATATTATTAAAAAATGTAATCAATTAGGAATCCTCATTGATTTGACGCATTGTAGCGATGATGCGATAAATGCCGCGCTCAAAGTCTCTTCCAAACCCATGATTATCTCTCATACGGGGCTGGATACGCAATTGGGCAAGGATGAAAAATTTGCTAAAATGATGAAACCCAGACTTATCCGCAAAGAACAGGCTAAAATAGTGGCAGATGCGGGTGGTATCCTCGGCGTTTGGACGCACTTGGCAGAAAGTCCTTCGGCGTATGTCCAAAATGTGCGGGCAATGGCGGATGTGGTTGGGATAGACCATATTTGCATTGGGACGGATACGAAGCTGGCTAAACCGAAAACCAAAGATGCCAACACAAAGGAAAGGATTGGAGAACGCACGAACGCCGCTTGGCAGGAACAAAAAGAAGGTTTTTATTACGCGGTCGTTGCTGAAATGCTTAAAGTAGGCTTTACGGAAGCGGACATTGCAAAATTTGGAGGTGGTAATTTTTGTAAAATATTTGATGCGGCAACGATTGGGCATTAACACGCGGATTTTTTGGGGAACACAAAAGGAAACATTCGCGAAAGCTGCGTGAAATGCAACAAAAAGTTCCTCAAAAATGTTTTCCTACCGAAGTGTTTGAGCGTGTTTGTACACCTATAAAAAAATTTAAATGAAGTTTTTAAAATATTTGCCCCTTTTTATATTGTCGAGTTGCGGACAAACGGAGGGTTCTAAATCTGTAACGGTTTCAAAATGGTTTGATTTAAAGCAATTTGTGGTTCAAGCGAATGATATTTTGCCTAAAAATGCCTCTTTTGAAAAAACTTTAAAAGCCAAAGGTTCGAGCGAAACTAAAAAAGGGGTCATTGCAGATTGGACAAGTGAATTAGCCGTTTTTGGACAATCCGACATCAATCGCCCCGCTTGGCGCGACAAATATCAAGTCGATACGCTCCATTTAGAAGCGGCAAATGATACGGCTGTTGCACATCAAATTCGGCATGTTGCGAAGGATAAAACATTGAGAACCCAATTATTATCCATTCACACGAATCGGAATAACAAACCTATTTTTATAGAAATCCAGAATGAACAAAATAATTTTTTTAGTGATAGCAAACAACATTTAGTTTGGTCGTTGCAACAAGGTTATTCCATTACAGCGTATCAAAAAATGCTTTTTATGGATGCAACGGAAACCGTTTTAAGTGGGCATTTATCGAATTAAAATCGTAAAAAATGAAATTTCCAGACCTTCCTTCCGATGCAGAATCTGTCGAAACGGGCATTGATTTTCATGCAGAAGACGTTGATTTTCAATTAGATAACGTAGATAAAATAACGCATTGGATTGAACAAATTATCCAATGGCATCAAAAACGATTGGGTTATATCAGTTATATTTTTTGTAGCGATGTGTATTTGCACAAAATCAATGTCGAATACCTCCAACATGACACTTACACGGATATTATTACGTTTCCGTTGAAAAAAAAGCCGATTGAAGGCGATATTTTCATCAGCCTCGACCGCGTGCGCGAAAATGCACAAACTTTTGGCGTTTCGTTTGAACACGAATTACATCGAGTTATCATACATGGCGCGTTGCACCTTTGCGGCTACAAGGACAAATCGCCCGCGCAACGAAAGCGAATGACCGAATTGGAAAATGAAAGTTTATTGTTATTGAATCAGGAATGAAGGAATGAGTGTAGAGCAAATGGGAACGCGGAGGACGCGGATTTTGCGGATTTACGCGGATTTTTTTTGTAATTTATGTTGGATTTTCAGCATAAATTACAAAAAAAATCCGCGTAAATCCGCAAAATCCGCGTCCTCCGCGTTCCCATTCGCTCTACACTTTATCCCGTCCTTAATTCCGAATTCAAACGAATTTCATCATTTCCCTTTACCCTTAATTAAAACCAATAAGGTATAAAACATTATCTTAAAATCCAATGCCAATGACATATTTTCTATATATAAAATATCAAATTTCAATCGTTGAATCATTTCATCCACAGACGAGGCATAACCATATTTCACCATCCCCCAAGACGTGATGCCCGGACGCACTTTCAACAAATGCCGATAATGCGGGGCGCGCTGCATAATCAAGTCAATATAATATTGCCGTTCAGGACGCGGACCCACTAAGGACATTTCCCCTTTCAACACATTCCAAAACTGAGGCAACTCATCCAACCGATATTTCCGCATCAAACTGCCCCAAGCCGTACATCGGTCATCGCCCGTTCGAGACAA
>JBDKKX010000657.1:0-3088 GCA_039795795.1 Bacteroidota bacterium
AACGCACTTATTAGCGGCGCGCATCGGTCGTATTTTGACGGAAACGGATACTCAATCACAAAACATTTTGTGTTTAACATTCACGGACGCGGGCGTTCAAGCGATGCGGGAACGCTTATTGCAACTCATCGGTCCCGAAGCAAGGCGGATTAGAATTTTCACTTTCCACTCGTTTTGCAATTCGATTATCCATGAAAATCCTGATTTTTTCGGGCTTCAAAATGGTGAAACGCTCTCGGATTTGGAACGGGTTGAAATCATTCGAGAGATTTTAGAGGGTTTAAGCCCCAATAATCCTTTGCGCAAAGGTTCGGTTTACGCGTATGAAAAACAATTATATGACCTGTTCCAATTGATGAAACGAGAGCATTGGGATACACAACTTATTGAAAATCGGGTTAAAACATATTTTGAAAATATTGCAACAAATGATAATTTCCTTTACAAAGTTACTAAAAAAGGGAGTTATAAAAAAGGCGATTTGAAAGAAAGCGCGGTAGCAGAAGCGCGGGAAAAAATGGATAGATTGCTGGAAGCGGCAAAATTATATCCCATTTTTCAAGATGTTTTGAAAAGTCGTCATCGATACGATTTTGATGATATGATTTTGTGGGTGATTCGGGCTTTCAAAACAAATGGTTTTTTATTGCGTCGGTATCAGGAGCAATATTTGTATTTTTTGGTGGACGAATTTCAAGATACGAATGGTTCTCAAAACACTTTGTTGAATTTATTGATTCAATATTGGCAGAATCCGAATATTTTTATTGTGGGCGATGACGACCAAGCGATTTATGAATTTCAAGGGGCGCGTTTGCGGAATTTGAGTGAATTTTTTGAAACGTATCGAAAGGATTTAAAAACGGTGGTTTTAAAGGAAAATTATCGTTCTTCGCAAGCGATTTTGGATGCGTCGAAACATTTGATTGATTATAATCAATTGCGGATTATCAAAGAATTACATGTTTTAAAATTGGATAAAACCTTGAAATCCAATCGTTTGCACGATAAAAAATTGCCGCACATCGTCGCGTATCCCAATCGGATGCAAGAAGCCGCAGACATTATTCGACAAATTGAGGAGATGCGCGACCTTAAAATACCGCTTAGTCATGTCGCAATTCTCTACGCGCAACACAAGCAAGCGGCAACTTTGATGGCTTTGTTGGAAAAACGCAATATTCCTTATCGGGTGAAGCGAAAAGTGAATGTTTTAGATACGAAATTGATACAAAATGTTCGATTATTATTGAAATGGTTGGTTGCGGAACACCGTCAACCGTATTCTGGGGAACATTTTTTGTTTAAAATTTTGAATATTGATTTTTTGGGTTTTGAAATTGAAACGTTGTCTGAACTTTTATCGCAATTGGTGCAGGAAAAAGAACCCAGCGACGACGCGCCTGCGTTCGTTGCAAAACAGTGGCGCGATATTTTAATGGGTTCAAAAGAGGCAAAGCCCAATGAAATTTGGCGTATTTTGAAGCAATTGTTGAAAATGGTTCAAAATACGCCTTTATTAATGTTGTTGGAAGCGGTTATCAATCGGACGGGTTTGTTGAATCATATTTCAAATTTGCCCGATAGATTGTGGCAAATGCAAATTTTATATTCTTTTTTTGAATTTGTCAAAATAGAAATTGGTCGCAATCCTCGAATTGATTTATCCAAATTGTTGGAAATCTTGGATTCGATGGATGATAATAATTTGTCGTTGCCGATTCAAAAAACGATGGTGGATCCGAATGGCGTTCAACTCATCACGGCACATAGTGCGAAAGGGTTGGAATTTGAACACGTTTTCGTCATTGATGCAGTGGCGGGCGAGTGGGAAAAGTCGAATCGAGGGAATCAACATCGTTTTTCATTGCCTGACACGCTCACTTTTACCGCCGAAGCAGATGTCGAAGAAGCAAGGCGGCGCATGTTTTATGTTGCGGTTACGCGGGCGAAAACGCAGTTGCAAATTTCTTTTTCAGAAAATGATTCCAAAGATAAAGCATTGGTACACAGCACTTTCGTAGATGAAATCCTTGCAGGTGGACAACTCGAAATCGAAAAAAGAATCGTATCACCTGACATTATTTCCGAATATCAAACCGCCCTTTTGACGGAAACGCCGTCGCCCAATCCAATCCTTTTGGAAGCACAATTAACAGATGAGATTTTAAAAAATTTCCAACTTTCTGTGTCTGCCATGAACGTTTATTTGGATTGTCCCTTGAGTTTTTATTACGAATATATTGTAAAATTACCTTATGCCGTCAGTGATTCGGCGCGTTATGGGACGGCAATGCACTACGCTTTGCGCCGCATTTTCAATGAACGAAAAAATAATATATTTCCGCCTGTGGAAGAAGCCTTAAAATGGTTTAAATCAGAGATGGAACGCCAACGCGGTTACTTTTCGACGAAGGCTTATGAGCGTCGTTTAGCCACTGGGAAAGCCCGTCTTCAAGCCTTTTATCACCAAAAAGTGGATACTTGGTCGGCAGAAGCATGGGTAGAACGCCGTTTTAGTACAGAAATTGATAACATTCCTATCACGGGCGCGATTGATAAAATTGAATTTACAACCCCTGTTTCGGTGCGGGTGATGGATTACAAAACGGGCAAACAAGAAGATAAATATTTATATAAACCGACGGCTAAAAATCCAAATGGAGGCAAATATTGGCGACAATTAGCGTTTTACAAAGTTTTATTGGAGCAACATCAACGCGCTGCGATGCGGGTTTGGGAAGGCGAGATTGCTTACCTCGAACCGAATGGACAAGGGCAATTCGCTTCTAAAAAAATTGAATTAGGCGGTCGAGATGTGGATGTGATGCGCGAAATTATACAAAATGTTTGGAAAAATATTCAAGCAAAAGCGTTTACAGGTTGTGGACAAGCGAGTTGTGCTTGGTGCCAATTCATTCAAAATGGGCAGACACCGACGCTTTTTAGAAACAAAGTGTTGGAAAGTATTGATGATTAGGAACGTAAAATACTTTTCGGCACAGATTGAACAGATTTTACGAGATTTCACAGATTTTTTCTTGATTTTAAAAAATAAAAAAAATCTGTGAAATCTCGTAAAATCTGT
>JBDKKX010000658.1:0-3087 GCA_039795795.1 Bacteroidota bacterium
GTATCCACCCGTAAATACGGACGGTCGTGCGTATCCACCCGTAAATACGGACGGTCGTGCGTATCCACCCGTAAATACGGACGGTCGTGCGTATCCACCCGTAAATACGGACGGTTGTGCGTATCCACCCGTAAATACGGACGGTTGTGCGTATCCACCCGTAAATACGGACGGTCGTGCGTATCCACCCGTAAATACGGACGGTCGTGCGTATCCAATATCAATACCACCAATCGTTATTGACAATGAGATTGTTAATCTAGCGGTTGTGGACGCTGATGTGGCGGTTGCGAATACGGGTACAGCGATTGAGATTGATACGAATTTACCTATCAAACGCAATTGCCCCACTCGTTTACCCCGATCTATTTCCTCCTTTATAGCGGGTTTCAAGTCATCGGTCAATTCAAAAATTGATGATTACATTGATGAAAAACAATTAAAAATACCGAAATACAATCGAAAAAATCATTTTTTTCAGGTCAATTACTATGATCACATTGTAAGGAATCATATAGAATATCAACGAATTAAAAATTATATTATAAAAAACCCTTCTAATTGGAATAGAGATACTTTAATAAACTAAGTTTATTAAAAAACAAATGGTTTACTTCACAATAAATTATTCATCAATTATTTACATAATAATTTATTTATCATTTCATGCAAAAAAAATTATATTACACAGGTTTGTACGGCGATAATTCGATTGAATTTGTGCGCGGGCTGATACATGTGTATCCGTTTGGAGTGATTGGTAAAAAGTTTAATAACAAAGTCGGATTACACGCTCATAATAACCTTTTTCAAATCTTTATCCTCGAAAGAGGTACCACCGAAATTCGATACAATGAACAAAAATATGAAATTTCAGCACCTGCTTTTATAACGATTCCTAAAAATGTATTACATGGTTTCAATCATAAAGTGGACGTAAGTGGTTGGATTATAACGCTTTCTGACATTGTTGTAGAACAATTGTTGCAACACGAAGCTGCGGTTATTTTTGAAATGGATGCCATTCATATCACGTCCCTTGACCCCGAAAAAAGTGATTTAATTGAAGTCTATCAGACCATGAAAAAATGTATTTTGGAATATCAGACCCATCTACTGGGCAAATTATTAATGTTACAAAGTTTGGTGAGTCAATTGATGGTGCAATTATTCCGACTGACCGACGAAAATAATAAAACAATGCCCGAATCGGATAATATAAGTAAGGTGTATTTTCGACGATTTATGCAACATATCAAAAAAACATATTCGTTTAAAAAAGCAGTATCCGATTACGCCAAAGATTTAAGCCTTTCCACAGGACATTTGAACCGAATTTGTAACGCGGTCGCAGATAAATCGCCCAAAGAAGTTATTGTAGATTATTTTATTGCGGAAGCACAACTGCTTCTGACGCATCTGGAAAAAACAATTACAGAAGTGGCTTATCAACTCGGTTTTGAAGATCCAAGTTATTTTACACGGCTTTTCAAACAAAAAACAGGGGTTTCTCCAAAGGCTTTTCGGGAAAAACAAGGGATTAAAATTTAAATTTCTTTTATTATGTCTTCAATATGAGATTTGTCCTATAAATAGACTAAAAATCCTATTGACTTTCTGTGTAAATATTGAAATTTGTATCCGAAAAGAAATCATTTGGTAAAATGCTGTTTTAAAAAAATTGCATTTCTTAATAGATAATTTTGTTTTAAGCGTTCCCAAGCATTGAACGTTTTTAATTACTTACTTACAAAAAAATTGGATTTTGAAACAACCTATTATAGAAAAAATTGAAACGATTATTATAGATTTGCCGACGATTCGCCCGCATCACTTGTCTATGACGATTATGCGCAAACAAACGATGGTGATTATTCGACTGTTTTGCAGCGATGGCATGGAAGGTTTAGGTGAATCTACGACCATTGGTGGATTGAGTTATGGGGAAGAATCTCCTGAAAGTATTAAATTAAATATTGATACATATTTTACACCGTTACTTCTTGGAAAACAGGCAGATAAGATTCATCAAGCGATGTTTTTGTTGGATAAAAATATTAAAGGGAATCGAATTGCGAAGGCTGGGATTGAAACAGCGTTGTTGGACGCGCAAGGCAAACGGTTGAATGTGCCGATTTCGACGCTTTTGGGCGGGGCGGTGACGGATAGATTACCTGTTTTATGGACGTTGGCAAGTGGCGATACGCAACGCGATATTGAAGAAGCGGAAATGTATTTGGCAAATGGCAGACATCAAACTTTTAAGTTGAAAATTGGTTGGCAGGACCCTAAAATTTCAATTGCTCACGTTGCGGCAATCAAAAAAGCGTTGGGCGATAGGGCGAAAGTAACCGTAGATGTCAATCAGGCTTGGGATGAAAGTACGGCGAAATGGGGGATTGCGCAATTACAAAATGCCAATATTGATTTGATTGAACAGCCTATTGCCAAAGAAAATTTTGATGGATTGGCGCGTTTGACACAAATGTTTCGAGTGCCGATTATGGCGGATGAATCTCAAGCGGATTTAGCAGATACGTTGCGGTTGGCAAAAATACGTGCTTGTGATGTTTTCGCGTTGAAGATTGCGAAAGCGGGCGGTTTGTATAATGTCTTGAAAGCGGCGGCGATTGCGGAAGCGGCGGATATTTCATTGTACGGAGGTACGTTGTTGGAAGGCACGATTGGTTCGATTGCTTCGGCACATGCGTTCAGTACGCTCCGAAAAATGGCTTGGGGAACGGAACTTTTTGGACCGCTTTTGCTGACGGATGATATTGTGAAAACGAAAATTGACTTTTCGGATGGTAGTTTTGCGTTGCCGAAAGGTGCGGGTTTGGGATTAGAATTAGATTTAGATAAATTAAATTTTTATACGCGTCGGAATTAGGATTTAATGGGATTTTTTTGGGATTAAATGGGATTGATTTTTTAAGATTTTTTGGGATTTAGGTTACACTTTTGGATACATTGCGATACGAATGGATGAACTGTGATAAAAAACAAGAGGAAAAGGAAAAAAGTTGAAAAATAAATTTATATTAAATAAAATAATAATTTATTTTTAGAGACAAAAAGTTCTTTGAC
>JBDKKX010000659.1:0-3086 GCA_039795795.1 Bacteroidota bacterium
TAAATCGCCATCTCCATCAAAATCAGCGGCTCGTGTACAAGCGGTTGCCCAATTTTTATTGCCAAAAACCGACGCATCCCATACAAAATTGCCTTTTCCATCATTCCGATACAATCTATCATTCAAACGATCTGGATTACTGCCCCCACTTCCAAGCAATAAATCCAAATCTTTATCGCCATCTGCATCAAAAAACAAACAACTTATAGTTTCATAAACCTTGTCACCCTCAAAAACCGCTTGATTCGTTTGCTTAAAATCCCCATTCGGCAACTGAATATACAAGGCAGGTGCCGTATCTTTTGCATTCGTTATAAAAAAATCTTCTAATCCATCTCCATTCACATCACCTTTACACATTTTCGGCGTTTGACTGCCGATAGCGTGAAATAACCAACGATTTTTATCAAAATCAGCCGTTTCCTTTTCTCTGTGTTGATACAAAATGCTTGAATTAGGATTCAACTCATTCCAATTTTGAAATAATCCAGCAGCTTTTGAAGCCATTTTTTCGGAAAAAGGGAGGGCATCTTTTTCATCTACTTTCAAAATTTGATTCGTAGGAACATTTTTTAAAACAGAAATTTTAGCATCAGACCAACGGATTACCAAAGAATCTATCGTCGAAATCGCACCCAAGCCAAACGAAATTCTACTATCCACACAAGATTCAAAACCGCGCATCGGTGCAACTTCTCTGTAAAACAATTGACCACCCGCATACACCGTCGCTTGCGCGCCCAAACTATTCACATTTTTCAAACCATTGATTTCATTCGCATTCAAAACCAACGTCAAAAAATGATTGTCTTTTTTCAAAAGATTTGCCTCATTCCGATAAACAAACGGAGCCATATCCTGATTATTCACCAACAAATCCAAATCCCCATCATTGTCCAAATCCACATACGCCGAACCATTGGAAAACGACGGCTGGGATAACCCCCATTTTGCCGCTTGATTCGTAAACGTCAAATCATGATTATTGCAAAAAGCGTAATTCGACAACTTTTCCGAAGGCATCGAATCAATCATTTTAGTAATAACATCCTTGCGCCCACTGCGCACCCGTTCCCCCAAACGCTCCTGTGAAGCCTTAAAATGAATGTAATCTTGGTCTAACAAATCTTTTCCGATGCCGTTTGCCACAAAAATATCCTGAAAACCATCATTATCCATATCAAAAATCAACGCGCCCCAACTCCAATCCGTCGCATGAACCCCAGCCAAACGACCAATTTCTTGAAAACCACCTTTACCATTGTTCAATTGCAAGACATTTCGAGCAAATTGACGATGATAACCATTGGAAACATTCATCCGATACTGATTCCAAGATTGAAATTGCGCCTTCGTTTTAAGCCTATCCTCTCGTTCAGGCAACATTTCCGTTACAAAAATTTCAGGAAAACCATCATTATTAATGTCCGCCATGTCCGCACCCATAGAACCCATACTCATTTCCGCTATCGCATCCGTCGCAACCTCGTTGAATTTCCCCTTTTTATCATTCAAATACAAATAATCTCGCTCAAAATAATCATTTGAAACATACATATCCTGCCAACCATCCTTGTTGTAATCCCCAATCGTCACCCCCAAACCAAACCCAATCGCACTCCCATAAACCCCTACTTCCGCACTCACATCTTTGAATTTGCCCCCATCATTCCTAAAAAATTTATTCCCCGAAGCCGTATCCCGCACATTCCGAAGCCCCGAAGATTGATCATAATTCGCAACGGACTTTATTGAATTCGCTAATACATAACAATCTAAATCCCCATCTTTGTCATAATCAAAAAAAGCCGCATGCGTCGATAATGCCATCACATCTAAGCCATATTCTTTCGATTTTTCCGTAAACGTAAGATTCCCATTATTGATAAATAACTCATTGTGTCTCACGCCTTTAGCATCAGGACTACCCGATTTGCAAACATAAATATCCAATAAACCATCCCCATTCACATCCGCAAAACTGACCCCAGTTGTCCATACATCTTGACGCAATAAACCCGCTTTTTCCGTAATATCCTCAAACTTAAAATTGCCCTTGTTCAAATACAAACGACTTGGAGTCATATTGCCACAAAAATACACATCAGGCAAACCATCATTATTGATGTCCCCCACTCCTACCCCACCGCCATTGTAAAAATTGCGATACGTGTACATATTAAAATCTTCGGAATATTTCGTCTGATTGACAAACTGAATCCCCGTTTCAGTCGCAGGCAACAGCGAAAACAAGGTTTTCTCCTTTTTTTGACAGGAAACCGCACATAGGATGTATAAACTGACGTAGATAAAACGCATTTGACTCAATCGTTTGCTTTTTTGAAGAAATTTTGCCACGAATTACACGAATTTTTTCGAATTATTTTTTTATTTCTTTGGAATCAGATTCCACTTTTGGCTTAAACTTATTCGTCAAATCCGATACCAGCACTTTTGCAAATTGCTCATCTTCCTTAAAAATTAAAATTTGACGATTGCCCTCCACATTCGCCCAAATGGTCGGCTTATTCGGTGCTTGGATTTCCATAAAATCCTTCACATCCAACCATTGCTTTATCACAGGAATCACTTCGGTCAAAACCGAATCCGCAGAAAATTGTTTATTCCAATACGAATAAGACTCATAAGTAAATTTTATCCGAAACCTTGCAATTTTCTCCTGCTCGAAATCTGGAAAAAAAATCATCTGAACAGGACTTTTAAAACCTTGTGGCTTGCACAAAATTTCTGCCCCCTGCCCATTCGTAACCAAACCTTGCTTATTATTCGCCCAACTCTTGTCATAAAATGCCTTACGCGGCATCCCCAAATAATAACCAAAAAACAAGGAATCTTTGCGAACCCCTTTGGCAAGTTCAAGGCGTTCTTTTTTTTGATAAGCAGTTTCATTGCGGCAATGCGCAAAAAACAAAAGCGTCATTGCCCCAACCATCATAAACCGAAGTTTGATATTAGAAAAAACCATCAAAGAGGAATGATAAATCATAATTGGTAATTCAATAATATAGGACTATCCATAAAAAAGAGCGCGTACGGTGCAAAAAAATACCGACGCGCTCTCTTTT
>JBDKKX010000660.1:0-3085 GCA_039795795.1 Bacteroidota bacterium
AACAACATCCTTATCGTTGGGCAACTATTGGCAAAGAAATTAGCCATATTGAAGAAGCTACAATGGATGATGTAAAAAGCTTTTTTTACAAATATTACTTGCCTAACAATGCCATTTTGGTTGTTGCTGGTGATATAACTTTGGAACAAATAAAACAACTTTGCACAAAATGGTTTGAGCCAATTCCTGCGGGTGAAAAATACGTTAGAAATTTACCTAAAGAAAAACCGCAAACTGCACCTAAATTCTTAGAAACATCAGCAAAAGTGCCTCTCAATGCTATTTATAAAGCATATCATATGCCAGGCCGATTTGATGAAAATTTCTATAATGCTGACTTATTAAGTGATGTGTTGGGGCGTGGTAAATCTTCGAGACTTTACACAAAATTGGTCAAAGAAAAACAACTTTTTAATAACGTTTCAGGCTATGTAACTGCTTCGCTCGACCCAGGTTTATTGATGATACAAGGCAACTTAAACGAAGGTGTGAGCCTAGAAACAGCCGATGCTGCCATTGAAGAAATTGTTGCTGATTTAGTCAATAATGCTTTGGAAGAAAGTGAATTGCAAAAGGTAAAGAATCAATCAGAATCAACAATGGCTTTTTCAGAAGTGGAATTATTGAATCGAGCTATGAATTTGGCTTTTGCAGCAAATGCTGGAAATGTTGATTGGTGTAACGATGATGCTCAAAAAATAGCTTCCGTAACACCAGAAAGTTTGCAAAAAATGGCAAAACAGATTTTGAGAAAAGAAAATAGTTCTACAATGTATTATAGAGCGGAGAAATAATTTGATAAAAACAAAAAGGGTGAATAAAATATTTTATTCACCCTTTTTGTTTTTATTCGTTCAAAACTAAATCAGTAAACCCGCAATTGTTGCTGACAAATAACTTGCTAAAGTTCCTGCAATTAATGCTTTGAAGCCCAATTTAGCTAAGTCTTGACGGCGAGTTGGTGCTAATTCTCCAATGCCACCAATTTGAATAGCAATTGAACTAAAATTAGCAAATCCACACAAAGCAAAACTTGTAATTGCCAACGTTTTAGGGTCAAGTGTACCTTTGATTTTCAATAATTCGAGGTAAGCCACGAATTCGTTAACAACCATTTTTGTTCCCATCAACGAACCAGCCACTTCAATATCTTTTGAAGGAACACCCATTGCCCAAGCAAAAACTGAGAATATTTTTCCAAGAATAAAATTCATACTCAAGTTGTCTTGTCCCCAAACCATACCCGTTTTATGTAAAATAAGGTCAACCAAAGCAATCAAAGCAATAAAACCAATCAACATCGCAATCACGTTGAAACCAACTTTCAATCCTTCGCTCGCACCTGCCGCAATGGCATCAAGTAGATTTGCGTGTGCTTTTTTGATTTCTACACTTACAGTTCCTTTTGTTTCAGATTCTTGGGTTTCTGGATAAATGATTTTTGCAATAACCAAAGCTCCAGGAGCAGCCATAATACTCGCTGCTAAAAGGTACGGAGCAGGTACACCAAACGAAATATAAAGAGCCATTACACCGCCTGCAATACAAGCAAAACTTCCTGCCATTGACGACATCAACTCACTTTGAGTCATATTTTTGAGGTAAGGCTTAATCATGATTTGAGCTTCAACTTGCCCCACAAATGCACTCGCAACGTTTGATAAAGCCTCAGCTCCGCTTACGCCCATAAGCCATTTTACGCCTTTCGCCAAAACCGCTACCACTCTTTGCATAATGCCCAAATGATAAAGAATATTTACCAATACAGCCACAAAAATAATTGTCGGGATAATTTTAAAGAAAAAAATCGTTTCTTGACCAAATACTTTTCCGAGCATTAACGGGCTAACTAAAGGACCAAACACAAAATCAGCACCTTTATCGGCCAAACCCAAAACAGTCTGGATTCTTTTTCCAAGCCATTCAAAAATTGCCTGTCCAAGCGATGTTTTGAGAATAAATACGGCCAGTCCGCTCTGAAGTAAAAGCCCCACTCCGACAGTTCTGTAATTAATTGCTTTTCGGTTGTTCGACATAAAATAAGCGATGCCCAAAATGAGGGCAATACCGATGAGTCCTGTGAAGCGTTCCATTGATTAATTGTTTATTTAGGTAAGTTTTTAGTGTTTGATGATAATAATAAATTAGAATACAGTATCAAATCAATTGTGTGCGAAGGTAAATAAAAAAAACTAAAAATCTAAAAAACTACTTTTGTTGAATGTTTACAAAAGCATTAAGTACTGAACTTGTATTTCCTCTAAAACCTCCACGTACAGGATTTATGAGTTCAGCTTCCGCTGAAGAAGCCAATGTAATATACTGATTATCAACTATTTTACCTTCGGTTGGGTCAAATCCACGCCAACCAGCACCAGGCAGATAAACTTCCACCCACGCATGTAATTCGTGTTCTTGTAACTCACTTCCAAAGCAATAACCACTCACAAATCGAGCCGCAATACCGAGTGATTTACAAGCCGCAATCATCAAAACTGCATAATCTCGGCAAGTGCCTTTTCGAGTAATTAGCGTTCTTTCTGGCGAATTTGCTACACCTTCAAGACGTTTTTCATAGATAAAATTTGCTCGAATATATCTTGAAATATTTACCAAAAAATCAGTCGTTTTCCAATCTGCTTCTGAAGCAATTTGTCGAGCAAATTGGTCAATAAGTGTGGTTACTCCTTCTTGCGTTAGATACGAACTCAAAGAAGAACGTTCTTTTTCGGGATATTTGAAAGGCAGTTTTTCGGATTCAAATGGAAAATAAATGAAATGATAAGGATTAAAAGTCTCTGATACAATTTCAAATGTTGCCTTAAAACTCAATTTATCGCAAGATGAGTTAAAAAAAGCTACAAATTGGGCATTCCCTTCTACGTCAATATTCTTAAATAACAGATTTGGAACTGGCTGAATATCAAGCAAATAAGTATTTATTTCTTGATTTGGAGATGCTTTCGGAGTTAGATAAATCGTGTGAGGCGTCAGCAAAACAGGATTTGAATAAATGTAATGCAAAGTATGTTCTACGCTTAAAACCATTTTATTTCTTCCTAATTAAAGCGTGAATTTTCAATCA
>JBDKKX010000661.1:0-3082 GCA_039795795.1 Bacteroidota bacterium
ACCATTAAAATCCTAAAAATCAATAAAATCAATCCCATTTAATCCCCAAAAAATCCTATTTAATCCCAATTCCAATGTGCCCAAAAACTTGTAAAAAAAAAATAATGTAAAAATAATTGATTTTATCTCCTACAAACTGTACTTTTGCTGCAAAAATACCACCTTGCATTTTACAGATACATATCGCCACAAAGGGCTCCGGCGGAAATTATTGGAATCGCTCCGAGACAAAGGCATCACCAATGAACGCATTTTAGCGGCAATGGACGTGATGCCAAGACACTTTTTTTTAGAAAAAGCCTTTGAAGAGTGGGCTTATCAAGACAAAGCTTTCCCGATTGGTTGCGAACAAACCATTTCTCAACCTTACACCGTTGCTTACCAAACAGAATTGTTAAATGTGCAAAAAAAAGATAATATCTTAGAAATTGGTACAGGTTCGGGCTATCAAGCAGCAATTTTAGCATGTATGGGTGCGCGTGTGTATAGCGTTGAGCGGCAAGAGACCTTGTATATGACCGCGAAAAGATTATTACAAGACCTGGGTTTGGATAAATGGATTACGCTTTTTTTCCAAGATGGTTATGCAGGTTTGCCTGAAATGGCTCCTTTTGACAAAATTTTAGTGACTGCCGCAGCACCTGATATTCCAGAAATCCTTAAAAATCAATTAGTTATTGGTGGCATTATGGTCGTTCCAGTCAATCACCCGTTGAACCCGAAAAGTCAACAAATGTTAAAATTGACGCGTCAAAGTGAAACGACGTTTTCTCAAATGATATTAGATGATTTTCGATTTGTGCCTTTTTTGAAGGGTGTCATTAAACATAAATAATTCAGCACTTATGATTTAAAACCTTAGTACGGGACAAAAATACTTTTCATCACAGATGGAACAGATTTCACGAGATTTCACAGATTTTTTTGGATTTTAAGCATTGAAAATCCAAAAAAATCTGTGAAATCTCGTGGAATCTGTTCCATCTGTGCCAAAAAGTATTTTTGTCACCTACTGAGATTTAAAACACTAAATAATTTGTGTTCATATAACAAATTGTATTTCTTCTCTTTTTTAATTGTATTTTTTCTCAGTACATGACAAAAAAATTACGATACAAATGGGAACACGGAGGACACAGATTTTACGAATTTACACGGATTTTTTTGGAATTTATGCTGAATTTCTATCATAAATTCCAAAAAATCCGTGTAAATTCGTAAAATCCGTGTCCTCCGCGTTCCAATTCGCTCTACACCTTTTTTGTCAAGTACTGGGGCAAAAAATAAAAAAAATCCGTACCAATCGGTGAAACCCATGAAATCTGTACCTCCATTCGTATCGTAATTTTTCAAAGCGGTTCCGTAATCCGTTGTTTAATCTCCACCACATCCACCGCATCCGCCACCATCACTACTACCACCATCACTGCCGCTACTACAACCTGCTATACTATCATTGGTTTTTTTGGGCGGCTGCAAAGCGGCAAACATTAAACTTGCATTCAAAAAATCGAAACTTGATATAGCTATATTGCCATCCAATGCGTAAACATGAGCATTTTCAGTGCTATTGTCCCGATATTTTGTTTGAATGAGTTTGAAAATTGCATAATCTGCGGCAATGGATTGCTGAATCACTTGGCTAATTACCCAATAGACCCCCATTGAAAAAAACAAATAGCTAATAGGTTTTTCCATGGTCAAACCTTGAAAAAAGCGTACTGCTCCAATATAATACCAACTCCATTGCGCTTGCGTGATGATAAAGTTGGGTTTAAATTCCAAACTGCTTAAATTGATACTCTGAGCAAGAGGAGTCGCTAATGGCTCAAAAATTGCCGAAAGCGTTTGACCGTCCACAGTATTACCTTCCAAAGCCATAACGGTATGATACAATGGATTACTTTCTAATCCATTGATTAACACGTTTCTATGAATATTGAAATTTTTATTTTCTTTATTAAAAGACAACACCATTTGCTCTGTTAAGGCTACAATAGCCGTTTCCAGCATACGCTGTTTTCCACCTCCTAAATACGCCAAATGATAAGCATGTAAGCCATCTGGTAATAAATATTTTGTTTTATCAAAAGCAATTTGTCTTTCAATGTGTTGCGCCGCAATCGGTAAAATCGTTGCAATCGCAAAAACCCCATAAAAAGTCAAAAAATGGCTGCCGTTCAGCGCAAATGGATTGCCAAAAATGCCTAATAAAATTGCTAAAACAAGAAGATACGCATATAAAAAATATTCGGCTTTTTGACTCAAAGTCGGCGGCTCAGTAGGTTGAACAGCTACTTTTTGATATAAGGCGTTTCGTGATAACTGATTTTCAAAAGCAAAATCGGTTGGATACGTCCAAATATCTTTGGGCGGTGGTTGGTCAAAATACGAAACATAATTTCGCAAAGTGCTTGAATACCAATCTTGATGCTTCGTATTTTCGGTTGCGCCTCCTTCGGAAGGATGGTGGTCGATGTTTTTGCCAATTGTATTTTGACAGAAATCTGTCCAATAATTGGTCGTGTAGGTTAAATGTAAATGCCAAACTTTGTCCACCGTTTCGGACGGAGACGCGCCTTCTGGACAGGTCGCGCATAAAAGCATGAATTTTTTATATTCAGCAATTGCTCTATGCGTAAAGCTGGGAGACCATTGATGTTCGTTGGCTAATTTTTGCGAGAAAGGAACTGCTGCGAATGGATTATCCAGCCGAAATGCTTGGATTTTTTGCCAAAGGTTAGAAACCGATTCAGTCATTGAAGTATTTTTTTGAAAAATTGAAAAATGAATTTTGATTCAGATTGTTTATAAACTTATCGCTTCGGTAGCTCGTTTGTTACGGACAATTTTCTAAAAAAATAGCAATTTATGAATTATATTTATAATTATGATACGAATTGGAACGCGGAGGACGCGGATTGGACAGATTTTCACGGATTTCTTTTGACATTCATGCTAAAAATTTTCAGTACATGACAAAAATACTTTTCATCACAGATGGGACAGATTTGACGAGATTTTCACAGATTTTTTTTGATTTTAAGCGTTGAAAATCAAAAAAAATCTGTGAAAATCTCGT
>JBDKKX010000662.1:0-3079 GCA_039795795.1 Bacteroidota bacterium
GATCTGAAATAGGATTCCGAAGGAGGAATTTAAATTGATTGTATAATAACTCAACATTTGAAGTGGTCGAATTTAGTCGTATGAAAAAAAATCTATTTACGCTTCTTTTTGCAATGGTTTTAATAGGCGCAATGCCTTTTTCAGCAAGCGCAATCCTGAACCAATCCCAAGCGGGAGTTCCCCCTCAAACCGAAAAGGTTGTTTTAGGGGGGCAATCCGTCGCCCGAAAATTAAGTTTTCGAGCAAAAATTCTGATTCCTTTTGTTCAAAGGCAAGTCAACGCCAAGCAAGCCTTTTCAAACAGGGCTCTTAAAAAGGAAAAAGCAATGGCTTCAGACGGAACGGGCAAAAGTCAAATTGTTGCCTTTTTGCTTTGCTTGCTGCTGGGATTAATTGGAATCCACCGTTTTTATCTGGGTTATACTGGAATGGGGATTCTATACCTTTTAACCTTAGGTTTATTTGGAATTGGTTGGCTGATTGATTTGATTTTGCTGATTATTCCCAATGGATTAACGCCCAAAAATGAGACGCGATATTAACTTTTTTAACCCATTCGAGATGAAAAAAATACTCTATTTCTTATTGCCTTTGAGCCTTTTTTTGACGCTTTGTAAGACAAAAGACCCTTGCGAAAATATTGTGTGTCAAAATGGAGGAGCCTGTTTGAATGGCAGTTGCTCCTGTCCCACGGGTTATGAAGGACCTGCGTGTGAAAAAGAAAAAACACCCAAAGCAATGTACCTCACAGGGGTCAAATTACTCAACTTCCCTGTAACCAAGTCGAATGGTGCGGGATGGGATGTTTTGCCGTCTTCGGGACCAGATTTATATTTCACGGTCAGCAATAAAACGACTAGCACCTTGATTCGAGCCTATCCCGGAAGTTATTATGCGGATGCAACCGCAGGCATTTTACCGTTGACGTTTCCAGTCGCAACGCCGATTAAAATGAGTGATATGAGCAGCCAATATGAAGTGGATTTATGGGATGCCGATTCGGTTACCGATGAATTTATGGGCGGCATTTATTTTACGCCCTATGTTTCAGGGCAAAAATTTCCAACGAAGATTGCGCTGAATTGTTCGGGTTGTAATACCTCTTGGGAATTGACGGTCACTTATGAATATTAAGGTTTCTTTGGAGGACCAAAGTGTGGAAGCACACGGTCTCTGTTTGCAATTCGGTCGGTAATATACACAACGGAAAGTAGTTTTGGGATAAAAAGCCCCTACTGTATGGCTTTTTTATCCCAAAACCATTTTCCGTTAAGTATAATATTAAAAAAACTACCGAGAACAATGGCACTGCCGACAATGCCCCGCAAAACCCCACGCAAAGGCTCGACTGCGGGGCAATGCGTCAGTGCGATCGTTCTCAACCATTTTTTATATATACATAATATGCAACTGTTTTTCCGTTTCGGAGTTACGGCAAGATTGGAGATTTTAGCGGTGGAAAAGTCGGATTTGTATGAATGGAATTGTGGGCAGGAAACGGCATAATTCATTCCTGCGAAGTGAAATTAGGGCAAATATGCCCTACAATGGCTTCAAATCCGAAACTCTTTTTAAAAAAGGGTGCTTTGTTTTCAAAAGAAAGTGTAATTTTGCGCGGTCCACTTTTTCAAAAACCAATTATTGTGAGCAAAACCAATGTTATTAACCGACTTAATTACCACGATTTGCAATACGCACGAGTATTTTCAACGTCAAGCCGCCCAAAAAGTCAATACTGCCATGACCCTTCGAAATTGGTGCTTTGGCTGTTACCTGTTGGAGTATGAACAACAGGGGCAAGACCGTGCGACGTATGGAGAGCATTTGTACAAAGAAATTGCGGCACAGTTGCTGAAACAACGCCTCAAAGGATTTTCGGTTCGAAATCTTTATTTGTACAAAAGTTTCTATGAAGCGTATCCGCAAATTGTGCAGACAGCGTCTGCACAATTGCAAGAACAAGGTTTATTAGACGCGCCCTTATTCGATAAAATTCAAGCCAGTGTTCAGAAAAAGACACTCCCCGCGAATTTGAAACCGACCGACCCTTTTATACTGGTGAGTCGGCTGAGTTTTTCCCACTTTGTGGAATTGTTGAAAGCGGATTCCCCCATAAAACAATTGTTTTACGAAATTCAAGCGATCAAAAACAATTGGGGTGTCCGAGACCTCCAACGAGCGATTGAAACCTCTTTGTATGAACGCACAGGGTTATCCTCCGACAAATTAGGGGTGATCGGACAAATTACAGGGAATCAACCCTGGACTCCCGAAAATGTGATTCAAAATCCGTATGTTTTAGAATTTTTGGGACTCCAAGAACCTGCGTCGTTTAATGAAAGTGATTTAGAAAAGGCGATTTTAGAGCATTTGCAGGCTTTTTTAATCGAATTGGGACGCGGTTTTTGTTTTGAAGCGCGGCAAAAACGAATTACGTTTGATAATGAGCATTATCGGATTGATTTAGTGTTTTATCATCGGTTGTTGAAATGCCATGTTTTAATTGACCTTAAAATCGGAGCTTTTTCCCATGCCGACGCGGGACAAATGAATTTGTATCTCAACTATTACAAGGACAATGAAATGTCCGAAGGCGATAATCCCCCGATTGGGATTATTTTATGCGCCCATAAAAACAATGCTTTAGTTCGATATGCAACGGGCGGGTTGCCGCACTCCGTTTTTGTAAGTAAATACATGGTGAATCTGCCGAATGAAGCCGAATTAACCGCGTTTATGCAAGCGGAACAGGAACGAACGGGATTTCAATGATTGGAACGATGCCTGTTTTCAGTACGAGGGTAATAATATTTAAAAAAACGGTTGAGAACAAAGCACTGCGCGGCAACTCCCCGCAAACCCCAACGCAAAGGCTCGACTGCGGGGAGCTGCGTCAGTGCCAGTGTTTGCAACCATTTTTTACATATACATAAATAAGAACTCGCTTCCAGTTCATGAATTGGGACGATTTGGAGATTTTCGGGTTGGAAAGGTTCGATTTGTACGAAAAGTTTTGAGGGCAGGAATTTTGTAAAAACCTCTCATCGAAAAGGATTTGGAGGCGATATGTCCTGCAAAA
>JBDKKX010000663.1:0-3079 GCA_039795795.1 Bacteroidota bacterium
TTAAGCGATTGATTTAATCGCTTTTTCCCAAAAAGTACCCTTTAACTCATTGATTCACAATTATTTGTAACTATTTTTAACTACGTCAAATTAATAGAAGCGTTAAGAAAATTAGAAGGATTAGAGAAGTCAAAAAAAGAATTTGAGAAAGAAATTGAAGCAACTCAGAGCCAAAGAGAGAAGGAATTATTAGAAACGAAATTAGCGGAAACGAAAAAAGATATTAGTGAATTAACAAAACATATACACCGTAGAATTAATAAAGATTTTGGATTAGGTGAAATTCAGATTTTAGACCCACATCAAGAAGCGGTAAAAAGATCGAAAATTTTAGAAGGATCCTTAATTATTAATGGGGGGCCAGGAACGGGCAAAACGACTGCTTTAATTCAAAGAATCAAGTTTTTAATAACAGAAGAAGCAATCAACGAACTAAAAACGTTAAAAGACGCAGATAAGAAAATTCTATCCAATCATTCTACCGACTGGATTTTTTTTAGTCCAACTGAGTTATTAAGAACTTATCTGACCAATGCAATGGGTTTAGAAGGTTTAAAAGCACGTAAAGACAATGTTATAACATGGGAAATTACAAGAACGAAATTGTTCAGAGAAACAGGTTTGACGGATCCCATAATCCAACTCCCTTTTCAAAAAATGACAAAAAGTTCCGAAACGTTTTTCATTCACAATTTAGAAACATTCAATCGCTTATTTAATGAATTTGAGGCATATTTGAGTCTGAAATTACAAGGTTTATTTGAAAAAATATTGAATCTTGAACTTAAAAATACGGAATTGAAAGAAATTACTCAAAAAATTTGGGCAACTTCAAAATCCGTAGTAACAGCTAAACTCAATTGGATTCGTTTAACCCAAACTTTTCTTACTTTACAAGAAGAATTTGCCCATGATGTCAATTTACTGAATAAAAATTACAAAAAAGAACTGGATAGTCTTTCAAAAAAAATTCAATTAAAATTAAAGAAAGATACGGATTTGTATAATTGGATAGAAACCGAATTAAACCAAGAAAAAAATAAGTCAAAAATGACTATTGAGGAGGACGATGAATTTGAAAGCACCCTTTTTGAAGAGCAAACGGAGCCAACATTCAATATTGAACAATTATTAGATCAGAAAATAAAACGGATCCTTTGTAAAATGGCATTGAAAGAATTCGAGGAAAGTAAACTTAATTCGAAAGAGCAGAAATATTATGATAAGATTAAACTACAAGTAGACGAAACCCCATTGTCTAATATTGGCAAATGGGTTTGGTTCAAAAAATATTTTGAACCCCTTACAAAAGGAGTTGAATTCAATATTTTACAAAATATTGCACCGACTTATAAAGAGTTTAGAAAAAAAAATTTGGTAAATTCTTCGATAGTTACAAAATTAGGTCTAAAGGATTTAAATAATTCGATTAAAAATGATAATAATAAAAGAGTGCATAAAGATGAAATGGATTTTCTTTTAGGGTTTTTATTTAAAACAATAAGGTTATTCTACAAAAATAATCCTGTTTTTTATCAGAATTCAAATCATCTCTATATCAAGGCTTTTAAAGAGAATTTAAAAGGAATTATTGCAGTAGACGAAGCAACTGATTTTAATCTGTTTGAGCTTTATTGTATGTACTCCTTAACGTATCCCGAATTCAATTGCATTACCTTTTCGGGTGATATCATGCAAAGAATGAGTAAACACGGTATTAAAGATTGGGAAGAACTGGAACAAATTATTCCAAACACGGACAAAAAAGATTTAAAAATTTCTTATAGACAAACCCCAGAATTATTAAAAATTGCACAGAGTTTACATAACGAGTTCTCAAAAAGCCCAATAGATTATAAATCAAAATATAACGAAAATGAAAATGATCCTAAAGCATTAATTTATTATAGCGATATTTTTGAAGAAAAAATTGAATGGTTAGCAGACCGTATTTTTGAAATTACTAAATTGTATGGTAACAAGATACCAACAATCGCTATTTTCGTAAAAAATGACACAGATGTTTTAAAATATTCAAAAGCATTGAAATTGAATGAAAAATTGGAAACAAATTTCATTTCAACAGTAGCTTGCACAGAAGGTCGAATTTTAGATGATGGTCAAAACGTTAGAGTTTTTAGTATTGAGTACATTAAAGGTTTAGAATTTGAGGCTGTATTTTTTATTGATATTGATGAACTTGATAATACAGACCCCGATTTAATGCTAAAATATATTTATGTGGGCGTTTCGCGTGCCAATTTCTTTTTGGGTTTGACTATAAACAGGGAATTTCCTGAAAAATTATTGTGTATCAAGAATAATTTCATTGAAGATAAATGGATAAAAAATGATAATGACATGTGGTAACATCGATTATGCTGGCGAACTCAGTTTTAACAGTAATAAATATTTAAAAATACTGTTGCGAACAAAGCACTGCGCGGCAACTCCCCGCAAACCCCAACGCAAAGGCTCGACTGCGGGGAGTTGCGTCAGTGCCATCGTTTGCAACCATTTTTTACATATACATAAATAAGAACTCGCTTTCAATCAATGTTTTGTGATGGGATTGTGAGTTTTCGCGGTGGAAAGGTTGGATTTGTACGAATGGTTTTGGAGACGCATTTTGTAAAATTCAATTTTGGGAAATGATTTTGGGGGCATCTATTGTCCTGCAAAAAGTTCAGGAAACATTTTGTAAAATTGGATTCTCGAAATCGTTTGGAGGAAAAGAGCGTTGCGTAAACGATTGATTTGTCAGAAATTAGAAATAAAAAATAAAATCTATAAAAAAGCTTGGAAGATTCGAGAAGAATTTTCAGCTTTGCGGAGGTTTCAAGGTTGCTTGAAAAAGGCAGCGCGAAAAGGTTTTTTTCATCGGAGTAGCGTTTCGAGACGGGTCTGTTTTCAATATTGAAAAGAGCTTGACAACAAATATTAAAAAATAAAGTAACTACTTAGCTGGGTGTAAAAACAATGGTTTTATGATTTAAAACCTTAATAATTTGTTGAAATACATTCATCTGGTGTTTGCGTACCGTAGAAATAAAACCTTGAATCCGGGCATAGTTTTTTG
>JBDKKX010000664.1:0-3072 GCA_039795795.1 Bacteroidota bacterium
AATTCGTTGCGAACAGTATTGTACAAATTGGGATACAAATCGATGTACGGATTCTACGGATTTCACGGATTGGTACGGATTTTTTTTTATTTTTTGCTGGAAACAAAGCATTGGAGTTCAAAAAAATCCGTACGAATCGGTGAAATCCGTAGAATCCGTACATCCATTCGTATCCTAATGTATCCCAAAGTGGAACCTAAAAATGAAACATCCCTTATCGTTTCAAAAATAAGACGCTATTGCCCAAATTATTCACCAAGACTGGCGTTTGTGTGTTATCCGATTCCCGCGAAACATCATCCCGCACTTTCCCAAAAATATCATCTAATCGGATTCGTTTCGTCAAATATTGCAATAAATGATATGCGTAACGCCCATTTCTGTCATTATTAGACGAACCATCCTGCGCTTTTTGACCTGCATTCGCTGAAAAATGAATAATGGTATTGTTCGGAATCGGATTAGTGGGTATCGGATTAAAACCATTCATCAAGGAATCCCGACAAGCATCCAAAATCATCACCAATTGACAAGATTTCTCTTGCGCACTATTCAATTTGTCAAAAAAGGTCGTCAAACCATAAGCCTTTCTTGCATAATCTTCCCCTATCATATCGGTCGGAATCAAATAATTCGATTGTTGATTCGCGCCGCCATGTCCTCCGTAATAAAAAAAGCCGAGTTCATAATTTTCGAGCGAATCGACAAACGTTTCAATCGCATCTCGCAGCTGCCGAAACGTTCCGTCATACAGCGTACTGATTTGAAAACCAAGCGTTTTCAATGAATCTGCCACATCTTGTGCATCGTGGATAGTATTTTGCAAAGGATTTTCTTTATAATTTCGATTGCCTATCACCAAAGCCAGTCCTCTTTTGGGTTTCGGACAAGGATTCGCCCGTCGAATGAGTTTAATTTGCTTATCCATTGTGCTGTCCCCCGCCTGATTTTTCGTTTTCAACTCAATATTCACGAACGACATCGTACTATCAAATCTAATTTTGGCTTCAAAATCCGTACTGCCATCTTTTAATCTGTTTTCCACGACGGGATGCGGTTTCTCATTGATATTCAATTGAATCGACTGTATGGAACTGATACTTTTGACGTTGCCATGAAGCACGATATAATTCGCATTTGGAAGCGTATCTACGTAATGTTCTATAGTCAAACCATTGATATTCAATCGATTTGGAGCGTACCATTGAACCGTCGCTTTTTCGGTTTTTTTCCGATATTCCAAATAGGCTTGTTGCGCCATTTTAAGAAATGCTAAAATACTTGGATTCGATGCTTCGATTCGATGGGCTTTTTGAGCCCAATCAACGCTTTTTGCATAATTTTCTAATTTCAAATGATTTTTAGCGAGGTATAAGAAGGTGGTGGCATTATTCGGAAAAGCGCGCAAATGCAATTGCAAATCTTCCAACGATGCCGCATAGTTATCCAAATGAAAACGGGTGATACCGCGTTGCTGCGTGTAAACAAGGCTATCTGGGAAATTTCTAACCAAATCATTAAAATCGGATTCCGCTTCTTGAAAATGGTTCAATTGCAATTGCAACTGACCGCGTAAGGCATAAGCCTGTACTTGATTTTCGCCCTTATCCAAAAAAATAACTTGGTCAAAATCTGAAATCGCTTTCTCAGGCGTTTCCTTAGAACGCAATTTGCCGCGCCCGAGATACGCTTCTGCCAATTTGGGGTCTTGATTAATCGCTTTATCCAAATCTTCTTTGGCTTTATCCAACGATGTTGCACTATAATATTGTGCTAAACCGCGTCCACAATAAGCAAAAGCATTATTCGGTTCCAATTGAATCGCCCGATTGAAATCGGTGATACTTTGTAAAAAATCTTCGGGCAATTGAGAACTTTTTGCGATTTGGACTTTTGCCCAACCGCGATAACTATAAGCCGTTGCTAAATCGGGTTTCAATCGAACGGCAGTTGTCAAATCTGTTTGTGCCGCGCTATAATTTTTCAAAAAATATTGCACATAACCGCGTTGAAAAAAAGGTTGCGCCGTCGAATCGCCTTGAATCGCCGCAATTGCCGCGTTCAAATCGGACAAAGCAGCGCGATAATTTTTTTGTTTTGTGTAAACCAAACTCCTATTATACAGATAATTTTTTAACCGCACCACTTCCAACGCATTATTAAAATCGGCTAAGGATTCACTCACTCTATCAGTCGCCAGATAAGCGCGCCCGCGCCCATCCAAGGCTTCATGTAATTGATTATCAATGGTTATGGCTTTAGAAAACGTATCAATCGCGGCATCATAATTTTTCAATTGATACAAAATTTGAGCTAAACCCGTAAAGGCTTTTGCTTTAAAACCCAGATTCCGATTGAATTGCAAGGATTGTCTAAAATCGGCAGCCGCACTTTCCCAAACCTGTTTGCCCAGATACGATTCGCCCCGTCCCAAATACATTTGATATAAAATTGTATCTTGTCCGCGTCGGATTGCCTCATTGAAATCAAGGATTGCCTCGTCATATTTGCGCGGCTCATGGTTTTGGACGGCTAATTGATTCTTCAAATTGCCCCGATGCAGCCGATAAACGGCATTTCTACCTTTTTCTTCAATTGCCGCATTGAAATGAATCAATGCTTCTTCCAATTTCCCCAATTTCCAACAAACCAACCCCAATAAATCCTGTGCTTCATGGTCATTGGCATTGCGCGCAATTATAATTTGTGTCAGTGCATCATAAGCCCCTTGGGTTTGACCCAACTCATAACTGACTCGCGTATAATGAAAATAATGGTCTCGGTGATATTCCGTACGCCTGTGGGCTTCGTCCACTGCATTTTTCAAGTATTCTAATTGTAATTTTAGGCTTTCATGGCGTTTTTGGGCAGTTTCATACCTTTGAAACCAAGTTCGGGGGGAAGGATTTTCCCGTTCGGGTTGTGCCGACGCTTGCAAACTCCATAAGATGGACAAAAATAAAACTAATTTTTTCATGCGTTCCGTTTTTTAAGATTATAATGAATTCAAGTGTGTGGTGCGTTGGAATTCGGATTAAATGGGATTTTTTTGGGATTAAATAGGATTGATTT
>JBDKKX010000665.1:0-3068 GCA_039795795.1 Bacteroidota bacterium
CATAAAAATTCTTATTTTTTAGTACATTTTTATACAAAAAAACGTCTTAACAATGTCTAACAATAATCTTATAACATTAGGCATCTATATATGGGCGAACGTTGCACTATAATTCGCCAAAGGCAATTTTAAATTTATCTATAGAATTATTATATGCAATTAAAAACTCAAGTTCAAAACTTGCTGGCAGCATTGAATGTCGGGGTTTTGGAGAAAGAACGAGCGATTTCGCTTGCTTTATTGTCCGCGATGGCGGGAGAAAGTATTTTTTTAGTAGGTGCGCCTGGCGTTGCGAAAAGTTTGATTGCGCGCCGATTGAAGTTTGCGTTCCAAGATGCGACTTCTTTTGAATATTTGATGAATCGTTTTAGTACGCCAGACGAACTTTTTGGACCGATTTCGATTTCAAAACTCAAAAATGAGGACAAATACGAACGAATTGTTGAAAATTATTTACCAAAATCAAATATTGTATTTTTAGATGAGATTTGGAAAGCGGGTCCGTCTATTCAAAATGCGTTGTTGACCGTTCTGAACGAAAAAGTATATCGCAATGGCGCAACCGAAATCAAAATTCCAATGAAAGCGTTAGTTGCAGCTTCCAATGAATTGCCTGCAAAAGATTCAGGTTTAGAAGCCCTTTGGGACCGTTTTTTAGTGCGTTTCGAGGTGAAAGGCGTGGAAAATGTGCAAAATTTTAATGATTTGATTACAAAACCGATGAAATCGTATGAAGATAATATTTCAGATGATTTGAAAATAACAGATGAAATATTTTCTGAAATTCAATCTGCAATTGATACCATTGAAGTACCCGAAAATATTTTGAATGTAATTCAGATGATTCGGCAGTATATTCAAACGTATAATCAAAAAGATGAAAATAAAGAAAATAAATTATATATTTCAGACCGCCGCTGGCAGAAAATTGTGCGATTATTGCGTACCTCAGCCTTGTTGAATGACAGAAAAAGTGTGAATTTGATGGATTGCTTTCTGATTTATCATTGTGCATGGAACGAACTTGAACAACAGGATACACTATATTCCTTTATTAAAGACTCTATCCAAAAATATGGATATAAATTGAATATCAATTTCAATGATATAAAATCAGTCATCCATGAATTAGAAACAGAGGTTAAAGAAGAAACATCTTTTATCAAAAATACAAAAAAAGAAGTTTTGGAAACTGTAAAAGAGAATTATTATGAAATTCTTAATTTCAGACAGGATGCAAATTTGATTTTACAAACGGATTTTAACAATTTAAGCAATACGAATCGTGGCGTTTCTTTATACTATTGGTATGCACATTATGGTCAGGTTCTTCCAAATAGTGTTTGGAATATTCGGAAGGGTAATAGCCCGTTTACATTATTTGTTCAAGAGGTTGAGTATTCTTTGCAAACAGTTACAAATGGTGATAAACGACAAATTACTAAAAAACCACATGCCGCTACGGAAAAGCATTGGGATAAATGCGTGGAAAAAATCTTGAACACCACAAAAAAATTGAAAATGCAATTGGATGATTATCAGAATAATGATTTGAAACAGTTGAGGGTGAATTTATTTGTAAATCCAGCATTAGCAAACATTGTTGAAACCCATGTCACTTCGACACGAACTGAGATAGAAAAATTAGAAGTGGAAGTCAAAGGGATTCAACGTAATTATAAACTGTTGAAAAATGAGGAAATTGTAATTTCATAAACTTATTTTATTATTGAAAATCAATCTGTTACGAGTATTCGCATACTCCTAACAGATGATTTTAAACTGAACTATAATGTTTCATAAATTTGAATATTTTGGCTCTATTGCAGATAAAACAACGCGCCAAAAATTAGCAAATGATATCTTTGAAGCAATTCAAAAAGAAGAACAAATCGCGATTCAATTGTCTGACAGGGCAACGGAAAATTTTTCCACTCCGATTAACACCATTTTGGCAAATGATACGATGCGGGCACTTTGTCAAAAAGACCCCATTTTAGCAGAGAAAGTCACGCAGGAAATTTTGGATTTCATCAGTCAAGCGAAACGAAGCATTCTAACCACTGAAAATCCGCATACTAAAGAGTCGCAAAAATTGAACACGTTTTCGGAATTAACTGAAAATCAATTACTTGCGCCGCAAGAAGATAAATATCCTTATTTGACTCAATTTGTAAATTATTTGGGTAGAAAATATCAAATAGATGAAATCAACCTTGATTTTTACAAAGAAATGTTTGAAAAAAGCCTTGCGCCTGTCGAAGATGAAACCCAAATTGTGGAAAAACAATCTTTTGATAGTGTTAAAGAACATTTGGTAGAACGATGGAAAGCATTGTTATTCGCCAAACAAACCAAACATGAATTGGCAATTATTGACGAAGCCCGAAAAAAATTCTGTGAAGACTTGTACAAACGCATTGAAGAACTCAAAAAATTGCAAGAAGCATTAGAACCCTTCAATGCAATCTTAGGGCGGTTATGGGATATGTCAAAAGGCAATTGGCAACGCGTCAATTTTGATTTGTTAAAACAATTTGCGGAATTATTGAAACAAGATAAAGCACTTGCCGAACTTGCGGAAATGTTAGGTCGAATGCGTCAAGCGGAAATTGAATTTGAAACCGAAACTTTTACCAATACAGTCCTCAAGCCCGATTGGAAAATTGAACACGCTCAAAAAGAAGATTTAATCGGCATTCATGAAAGTGATGATTTGAATAATATGTTGCCTTCGGAAGCCGCTTTTTTGAGTGATTCGGTGTTAGAAACCATTTTTTATAAAAAATTTGTGGAGAAAAAGTTGCAGGCTTTCGAGTATGAAAGCAAACTTTTAACTTACAAAGCAGCAAAATTTGAGGATAAACGATTGAAAGCCAAAGAATTAAATAAAGGTCCGTTTATCATTTGTGTAGATACAAGCGGCTCCATGCACGGAACTCCTGAATTAGTGGCTAAAACATTGTGTTTTGCGATTTTGAAAATCGCCATTCAAGAAAATCGAAAATGTTATTTAATTTCGTTTTCGACGCAGATTGAAACCTTAAACTTGTCGGATTTTAAAAATT
>JBDKKX010000666.1:0-3065 GCA_039795795.1 Bacteroidota bacterium
ATCTTCTGTCCATTTTTGAGTATGCACGATTTGCCCTTTAAAATTTTCTCGACCCACAAATTCAGGTGTATAACCTTTGTCATAATCGTAGTAGCCAATGCAAAGCGACAGAAAATTACAAGTATAACAAACCGTTTCGTGAGTACTTTGCTGTACGGTGAGCGTCCAAAGATTCTTTTCAGAAGACCATGAAGCATTTTTGACCGTTTTTTCAAATTGGATGTGGGGGCGAATACCAAATTTATCTACCGTAGCATTCAAATACTCCAAAATAGAAGCACCCGAGGAAACCGCTTTCGGATTGACCCAAGGGTTAAATTTAAAACCCATCGTGTACATATCGGAATCCGACCGAAGACCAGGGTATTTAAACAAATCCCAGGTACCGCCCAGGTTGGAACGCCCTTCTAAAATAGCGTAAGTTTTATTAGGACAATTCGTTTGCACAAAATAGGCAGCACTGATACCCGAAATACCCGCCCCTATGATGAGCACGTCGAAATGTTGTGTTGAGTTTGACATAAGTTTTAAGGATGAATTATAAAGGATGAATTCGGAATACACATCAAGGTCTTTTGGAAATTATCCATTTCAAAAAGCTACTTAATATTTTGCCAAATATTCTTATAGCAAATATTTATTTTACAAAGGTCGTTATCTTTGCAAGATAAAATCCGTTTTGCTTCAAGAATCATCATAGTATTTTCTAATTTAGTGATAAGATTTTCTAATAACAAACCATCATGGAATTCAAACAATTGAAATATTTCGTTGGCGTTGCCGAAGCCTTGCATTTCAGCAATGCGGCGAAAAAGCTCTATGTGTCCCAATCGGCATTGAGTCAACAGATTTTATTATTGGAAAATGAGATAGGCACTGCCCTTTTTGAACGGGAAAAACGAACCAAACAACATAAAGTAGCCTTAACCGAAGCAGGTACGGTCTTTTTGATGGATGCCAAAAAAATGTTACAACTGCATGAAAAAAGCATCGAAACTGCAAGGCGTGTCGGGCTGCGTCAAGAAACGATTCGATTTGGGATTTTCAAAACAGCCTTGAAACAACGCCTCGAATTAATCACTTTATTTACCAAAAACTTTCCCGATATAGACTTGAAAATTGTGGAATTAAGCACGTATGGCGAAGTCCAAAAAGCCCTCATCGAAGGACAAATTGATATTGGATTCACTTTTTTGCCTATCCAAAACCATGATTTAACGGCAAAAATATATCAAAAAGGCACTTTATCCCTTATTTTACCGCAGACCCACCTTTTCGCAAAAAAGCCTTTTTTGACTTTAAAAGACCTCCAAAATGAAAAATGGATAGAAATTGACAAGTCCACCAATCCTGTATTAGAGCGGATAGAATGGGCTTGTCAAGAAGCGGGTTTTAACCGAGCGGCTTCGATTGTGCAAGTGGTAACGGGCTTAGAATTAATGTATTCCTTGGTGAGCTTGGGCATCGGCATCGCCTTGGGTCCTTCTTTTTTGGACTTAAAAAAAGAACCCAATTTGGTTTTGAAACCCCTATTCAATGCCGATGGAAGCCCTTTCAATGCAATTGAAGTGAGCCTTGCTTTGGCTTATAAAACAGAGCATGCCCGTCCTTTGATTTTGGCTTTAATGGGTTTGATTAAAGAGGCTTAACCCAATCCACTTTATGGATTTCATAGACAAAATTATATTTAGGCGTTTCGCCGTAATATGCCATTTCGATTTTGCCAATTTGGGTTGCACCTAATTTGGCAATTGCCTTTTGAGACCGAATATTATATTCTCCAATATGAAAAATCAATTTCTCCACATATTGAAAAGCATGGTTGAATAACAACGTTTTCGCTGCTTGATTGTACTTCGTTCCCCAATGGCTTTTTGCCAAAAACGTGTAACCAATCGCAATCGATTTCGCTTTTTCATCCCATTCGTAATACCGCGTGCAGCCGATTAATTGATGCGTCTGATTGTCATATATCAAAAAAGCCGCTTTGGAATCTATCGCACCTTTAAAAAAAGTTTCAAAAATTGGTTTTTGATAACGGTCGGGATTGGGATGTTGTTCCCAAATCATTGGGTCACAAGCAATTGCGTATAATTTTTCAAAATCATTTGCTTGGAGTGGCTCGAGCCGAACGATTGCGTCTTCGAGTGTGGGTTGTAATTCAAAATTCATATTTATTGAAATATTGTACTTTGGAATTAGGATTAAATGGGATTTTTTTTGGATTAAATAGGATTGATTTTTTAGGATTTTTAGGATTTTAATTCCACGAATTCTAAAAATCCTAAAAGATCAATCCTATTTAATCCAAAAAAAATCCCATTTAATCCTAATTCCAAAATCGTTAAAATACATATTTAGGATAAGTCGAAGGTACATAATTATTTAAATCCCATCGATCACTACTGGGTTCACCGACCAATTCAGGCGTAATATCAACAACTTGTTTATTGGGTTGGTACTTAGAATTAAAGAGATGCCTTATTTCCAACGAAATACCACCAAAATTGAGTAACAATCCTTCCTTAACGTTTGCTTTTTCAAGTGTATTCAATGCTTGTACAAAATCGTCATTTGTTAATGCATTTTTAGCTTTCAATTCGACAGTCATTTGGTGTTCGCAAAAAAAATCGACCCTGCGTGCCCCAATTTTATAGTGCCCGTAATAAATGGGTATCCAGCGTTCGCGTTCAAAGTGTATGTTGGCTTGGTTTAATTCAATTGCCAAAGCGCGGCAATAAATATATTCCAAAGAACCACGTCCCATTTTTTGATGTACCAACATGGCACAACCATTAATGGTGTAACTTAAATCCCCTTTTTTCATAGTAGATTGAACTTTTTAATTGTGAATGAAAGGCGCAAACGTACAATATTTTTGGTATTTTGGTAACTATTTTTCAATTTTTTTTTGAAGTATTTTGCTGGAATTAGGATTAAATAAGATTTGACCAATGGAATTAGGATTAAATGGGATTTTTTTGGGATTAAATGGGATTGATTTTTTGGATTTTTTTAGGATTTACAATCCTAAAAAATCAATCCCATTTAATCCCAAAAAAATC
>JBDKKX010000667.1:0-3060 GCA_039795795.1 Bacteroidota bacterium
CAAAAATCCCTTAATATTTTCTTAGCAATTACCCTCAATGCTGAATTTTGATCAAAGATAATGAAAGTTCCCGAAATGGGAAATACTTTTAAATTGGAGAATTCTAACGCATTGCGCACAACGTCCAGGGCTTGACGAAGGTTGGGATTTATATTCCGTCAGCCCGCTTGGCCACTAAAGACTCGATTCGCTAAAACCAAATTACGGAAGCCGGGTCAGAATTCCTACTGTTGATGGGCAATATTCGTTAGCCCAACTTTTGCAAAGCCAATGTTGTGCGAATTTTTTTAGAGTATTCAAATAGTTTCTTCCATTAGTCTTTTTGACAACTCTTCCTTTTTACTTTGTTCAATTGCGTCACACAATTGAATGTAATGATAAACGATTTCCTTATTATCTAAACATACTTTTATTAATCTACCAGTAGATAAGGATGTCATCCCTTCGTTTTCAATATTAGAAATTGTATTTTTGCTAAACCCTAAAATAATACTAAATATAGAAGCAGATATTTTATACTTATTTCTAAAATCAATGATTTCACTCGGCGCTGCTGCTCCTTTTGCAATAAGATAAGCATTTTTAAGTGCTTTAATATTTCGTTCTATTTGACTTTTAGTATAATGTTTAACCTTTACACTTTTATTGATTTTTCCGGTTTCTTCATCTACATCATAATCAATATAATAAACTTCAGGGTACCTTAATTTAATACCTCTAAACGTTTTTTCAGTCATACCACTAATTTCATTGGTAGGAATATTTTCTCTTGTTAATACTTTCTTGGTTTCCATAATATTTTAATTTTTAAATGGCTGTGTCATCGGAAAATCTGGTTGATGATTTGAGAAAAGTAAAATCTGAAGACCGTTCACCTCTAACCCATATTTTAAATAAATTTCAATGTCATCTTCTCCAATAGTTGTGCAAAATGCACATACATTAAAATCGGCGCTCCCAGAAGGATCAATTCCTCTATAATAATTTTCAGTAGTCAGATTTGATATTGCTGCTTCAATATCACTCACTTCGATGTTGTAAATCAGTGCTAAATCTTCCAATTCAGAGCTAGCCTTTTTCGTGAAAGTAATTTCGACACCTTCAGAAATTCGCTTTTTAGTTTCATCTAAAAAGTCTTGTATAATTGAAACATTGTCTACCGTATATGGCAATTCTGTCATTAGTTACTTGTTTTAGTAAAGGTAGGGGTAATTTTTAAAATTCCCAATGATTGGGAATTTGTTTAACAAATGAAAAGAGTCTGAATTAAGGATAATTTACTAATCTCTCTGAAAATCATTTAGTTATGATTGAATCACAGGAGAGCTGCATAAATTTCGCACAACGGTCCAAGCATTGGCGATGTGGCGGTATTCTGTGTTCCGTCTGCCGGGTGCCGATGCTGATTAAAGATACAAAAGCTCGTTCTTTATTCTGTTGCTCGGCGTTATTAGTCTGATAAAACCGAAGCTAAGTAGCGAACAAAAGGCTGAGCATTTATCGGTGGCCCGCCATATTGCCAATGCAATGTTATCCGTACGGCTTTAATTCATTATAGTAAGCATTTTAACGACTGATGACTCTTACAAGCCTGCTTTCTTCTGGATATCTTTAAACCTTTTATCGCTGCGGATGCGTTTCCAGCGTGGGTCGTGGTTAAGCCATAGCAGCCAGCCTTGAATGTTATCCCCATCTTCGGCTACCTGGTTCAGCCAAAAATACGTGTTGTCAAAATCCCCTAGGGCTTCATAAACGGTGGCAATCTGATACTTCACCACATGTTCACCTCTGGCGTGTCTGTCCAGTAATTCCTGCAGCGCCAGTTTCCCATTTTCAAGGTCACCGGTTTGAATATAGGCACGGGCCAAAGCGCCAACTCCGCCAGCATCGCCTTTTAACGAAGGCAATATGATCTTGATTTCTGCCAATGACTCCTCAAATTTTCCAAGTTCCGCCAATGAAAGCGCCCTATAAAAATGAAGGATCACGTTGGGTGCGGTAGGATTTGTAGCAAACACTTTGTCGGAGTGTGCAATCATCCAATCGTAATCATGTGCCATATAACGGATACGGGCAGTGTTGTCAAGAAGGCCGGGGCTTGCGAGACTGTCGGCATTGGACAGCATGATGTCTATTTGTTCAAAACCCGCTTTAAACGAAGAATGAGCCGCCAATAACGTGGCGTAATCATTTCGGACCAATACATTTTTAGGATCTGCCTCTAAAATCCGAGCAAGAATTGCTTTTGCACAGGCATAGTCGTTTTGGTACTTCAATTTGAAATCAGCCATTCTTCGGAGAGCATCCATTGAATTTGGATCTATAGAATACCCTTTCAGGAAATACGCTAAACTTTTTTCGTTTCCCAGTTTCTTTTGCATACCGGCAAATCGTGGTGCACCACTGTACACATCGCTTATTCGAATGTAGGCCCGGGCATTGGTTGAATCGGCGGCAATAGCCCGCTCGAATATCTCAATATATTTCCCTGCGGTCTCCTTATCTAAAGGACCCAGGCTCCTGCTTTTGTCAATCAAAGAATCCGAAAGCATTCGCTGCGGAGATCGATTAATCTCCTTTGTCAACGTTGGGTGCTGAGATGGACATTCGGATGGAAATCCTTTTGGCAATGGCCTTTGTTGGGCAATTGTGAAACCTGTGAATTGCAAAAAGAATAAACCTGCTATTAATATTTTCCCAAACATATCTAAAAACTTTTTGATTATTAAAATGGGTATATGGCTGGCGCATAACGTTCGAGTATTTGCGAAGGCAGGGAATTCAGTGATTGTCCAGCCCGGTACAAATGCCCAATTGAAAATATGTTGTTGAGGTTGTGAACTAAAGGTGAAAATTGAACGTCGAGCCCGAACCGCTGCTGATGCTTGCACATAGCTGACGCTACATTGTCCAACCCTGTTTTTGCAAATACTTTTGTTACCTGCTGGCCTTCTTGACCAGTTATATTTTTCCTATTTTTTTTTATAAATCGTTTTACCTTCTTTAATGGTTTCCATCACCACAATTTCTTTCAAAGTCATAAGATCAACTTTCAAGGGA
>JBDKKX010000668.1:0-3056 GCA_039795795.1 Bacteroidota bacterium
TTGCCCTTGTTGCAAAAAACTACGATTCTGTTTTGAACTTGAAGTGATGCCATCCAAAATTGCGGAACTCAATGATTTAGCTAATCAATGCCAACAGGATATAGATATGGTATTGACTTGTGGTGCTCACCCGAATTGGGATTATGAATTGATAAATATGGTTAGTTCTGACCTTGAAGATGAAAGTTACGATTATTACATTGAGGATTGTTTTCTTCAAAACCCTTTACGGGTGACTTGGCTAACGGAATGCAAATTCAAAATGGTGATGCAATGTATCAAAATGGGCGGTAATGCTTTAATTAACATGAACTATGCCGTTGGCAAAAACCAGTTTTTAGATATTAGGATGCTCACTGCTACGGCTATTAAAATTAAGCCGTCTGCTTCTTTCAAATTGAGCGATAAGATTTTAGACAGTATTACAGCACTTGAAAGGTTATGGGATGAGGCATGAAGTGATTGATTATCAATTATTTATAACAAAATAAAAGTGCGCCCCTTTTCGCAAGGGGCGCACTTTTATTTTACGAAACCATGATAACATCTAAATAAACACCATCCAAATGCGCAAAATCCTTATCCGCAGTCAGCAATGTAAGTCCAAAAACAGCACCTGTTGCCGCAATCCAGAGGTCATTTTTGCCTATATTGCGCGCCGTAGCGGGGCGATTCGTTAATTTACATTAACTAAATGCGTCAATTTCTCCATAGCGTTGAATAAGATAGCCAAAGCATCTCTTTTTATACAAAAACATCCCTTTTTATACAAAAACAGAGGCAGTTGCCTAAGATTTTATAAAAAACCCTTGAATATCTCCATTTTCAAGTAAAAAAGGTTCCTCCCAATGCGATTGTGGAACACGGTACTGCAAAAAACATCTCAATGGAAATCCATTCGGAGTGTTTTGGTCCTCATTGCTCCTAAGGAACGCTTTTCTGACGCAAAGGTAATCTCTTTTTCCGATTCGCCAAATCCCTTTTTCTATTTTTATTTTTATAAATTATGGGGAGATAAAGGAGTATAATATTGTCTGTTTTTGTAGATTTTAATCCGCTATTGTCACAATAATAAAATATTGGTATCAAAAAGGAGGTCTTTCATAGTAGCTGTTTTTTTAAAATTCATTTAAGGGGTTAATTGAGCTAATAATTCCTCAATCGGCTCTTGCAAATCCATCGCAAGCGCAATCTTTTTTAAATTTTCCATATTGGTACCCCGATAATTTTGTGCTTTCGCCATTTCGTCCAACGATTTAGATTTGCGAATGGGGCGAATCACTTTGCGAATCGGCGCGTCTTGCGGAATTTGTTCCAACATTTGAGCAACCTTTGTTTTTTTAGGTTTTGATAACTTCGAGGTTGGAAGCACCTGTTGAATTTCAATATACGGGAGCGTTTTGATAAATTCCAAAAACGCAGCCATATATTGGTCTTGAATAGCTAATTGGATTTCAGACATTGGACAATGTTTTAATGAAATAATATACAAAGATACATTGAATTTTGTTATTCGGAACAAAAAGAAAAGTAACTTGCAAAAGCCGAAAACGAATTTCGTTTCCTACGGAATGACAAAGTGCTGCAAGTTGCAAACTTACAGCACTTTGTCATTCCGTAGGAAACAAAAAATTCAATTTTTATCTGTAAAAGATTTGTTTTTTAGAGAACTGTGTTTCATATTACGTAACGGAGTAAAAATCATAGGAGGGAATTAATGAAAAAGTTATTGATCCACAATCAAAAGGTTGTATTTTCGTATTCAGAAAGCGCCCAGGTTTGGTCGGGTACTCTATCTATATCGGGAATGAATATCCCGATTGAAATAGAGATGGAAGATTACCATCCTTCTAAAATAGATTGGGATGCTACAACTCATTTTTTAAGTGAACTCAGCAAACAAGCGCTGTTTACTACAAATTGGACTAAATCGCAAGTTTTATTAAAACATTTTATTCAAACGGTGCCTCATGGAATAGAAACACCAGAACAAATTCAACTTTATCGGTTTGAATTAGAAGCGATCCTTTATAAAGGGACGAATCGAAGTCGCATCTCAGAAAAGGACAATGCTCATAAATATGAGTTCTTATGGAAGCTATATCACGCAAAGTATCCAGCGTGTTACGACCCTTATGGAAATTACGTGGTGCAGGCGGAAGATAGTTTAATTATCGGTATCCGACGCGACCAAGTGTAAGGGATAACTACAAAAACTTATTTATAATCCTCAAATCTATTTATCAAGCCCATAAAGTAAAAGGTTTATTGGATGATTTGGATATGGATTAAGAGGCAGCATTTGTAGGCGACAAGCATGAATTATAACAAAATAAAAATGCGCTCCTTTTCGCAAGGGGCGCACTTTATTTTGTGCTACTCTGAATCAAAAGGATTGACGATTCTCAAACCTTCGATACCTCTAAAATCGCCCACATTGCGCGTGACCAATTCATAATCGTAAATCAAAGCAGTTGCGGCAATAATGGAATCGCCCAAACTGAATCGTTGATTCTGACGCAATTTTACAGCCGTTAAGCCAATTTCATGACTTACTTCAATGATTTGTAACAAATCAATGCAAGATTCCAGATATTCCTTATCTTAGGGTAGCAAGCGATGATAGCCTAAAACTTCAATGACCGTGCTAATCGAAACTGCCGACATTGCTGTTGCTGTTGTGATATATTTTCTTAAAAAAGAGTACTCTGCCTTCGCAGAATAAATCAAAATATTGCTGTCCAATAAATACATGTTTGTTTTAGTTAGGTTTTATAAATCCTTGATAATCAATCTTCTCGAAAAGGCAAGGTTCTGTCTTTTCGGATTTCGCGTTGCCATTCCGTCGGGTCTGGGATGTAAGACATATTCCCGCCTTTTGCAACTACTTGTAAATGCCAAGCGCGGTCTTTTTGCGGAGCTACAGGTTTGGGAACCACAAGTGTTCGATTCACCTGTTGAATTTCAATATACGGGAGCGTTTTGATAAATTCCAAAAACGCAGCCATATATTGGTCTTGAATAGCTAATTGGATTTCAGACATTGGACAATGTTT
>JBDKKX010000669.1:0-3056 GCA_039795795.1 Bacteroidota bacterium
GGGTTGGAAACGCAATTTTTACGGGCGCATTGTCCAAAAGCACCTCATATTCATACGTCGTATTCATTTCCAACGGTTCCAAAACCAATTTAATGGGATTATAAGATTTGCCCAAAGCCTCCGTGTACCGAATATTATTCTTAACAGACGGCTTGTCTTGCGCCCAAAATCGGATTTCAACATTGCGAACCGTCGGCGCAACTTCTAACCAAATCAATGCTTCGCGGTGTTCAATATAGCCCAACATGGGACCCGAAATCAATTGCGCCGAAGCTAAATAATTGATTAGTAATAATTTAAATAAGAGTATTTTTTTCATATTACATCAAAAAAAATTAAAACAAATTATATAATACGTTCAATTGTACAAAGTAAGTCATCAACTTCTATGAAAGCATTTCGCAATTCGTGAATATCAAGTAATTCAATAATTTCATGTGCATTTTTAAGTTTTCCATATTTCAACGGTTTGAGTACATCCCCATTTTTTTGATGAAAATGATTTTTCAACAATTTGTCAAGCACCGCATCGGCATTGCTAATCTGCTCAATCGATTTGCCTACAATCAATATATCATCCGCCAATTCTATTAAAGAATGTTTAATATAACGAGCCGATAAGCCGATTTGCAGTCGTTGAGGCTGTGAAAGTAGCCAACTTTCCATACTTTGAACCATAAAAAAAACTTTTGAAGCTACTTCCAATAAATCAAAAGCCGTTAATTTGGTGGTTTTAGAGTCCCTTTCCCCATCTAAATCTATCAATAAATAATTGTTGCCTGTTGCCGATTTCATAAATGCTTTCTTCGTGCCCACATCAGAACCACATAAAATACACTCAACACGCACTTTTTCAATAGAAAATGCTGCATTAAAGAGTTTATTAAGGCTTTCACGCAAAGCAGCAGTGTTCGTCACAGTCATTGCGTTCGGGTTGGTGTGTGGGTGCGCGCCGCCTTCCGTATATAATTTTATAACTACCATCGCACACCTCCTATCTGTCCGCTTAACCACATTTGCCCAACTAAAAAATCGCTTTCCCAATTTTCAAAATCCTCTTCAGATTTAGTGGAAATAATCGTGGCATTTTGCTCATTTTTTTCGAATATCAACAAATTTTCTAATTCAAAAGCGTTCAATAACAAGGGCGAATGCGTCGCAATAATTATTTGTGTCCCATTTTTAGCTGCAAATTTAATCGCCTCCCCAATCGTGCGTATCATATCAGGGTGCAAACCCGTTTCAGGCTCATCTAAACAGATGATTTTACCTCGATTTGGGTTATAAAAAATCGAAAGCATTAGTAAAAAACGCAATGTGCCATCTGATATATGCTCAATAGAAATCGCTCGATTCAGCTGATGTTCCCTCAACGACAGCAATGTTTTTCCAGCAGTGGGCTGAGAAAAAACTAAATCTCTAAAATTAGAATTAAGCGTATTTGACAGTAAGTTAATTATTTTATCATACATTAGTGTATGATTTCCATTAAGATAATTCAAAAGATAGGTTAAATTTTCACCATTTGCCAACAATTTTAATTCTGTATAAAACGAAGATAATTGTCGAATCACGCCATTAAAACTGGTGTCAAAATGGTGATATATTGCAATGGTTTCAATAGATTTTTTTAAAGTATAGAGCGGATAATATTCATTGGGTTCTGATATTTGCCGCAAACCAAATTCTTGTTCTTTAAAAGTACGCGCTCGGATGGGAATGGTTTTGCCTCGTTTAGTCGCAATAACGCCTTTTCCATTTGAGATTTTAAGATATGTAAAAGTTGAATTGTCACTATTTTGATGATAAAGCCATTCGGATAAGTAATAACCTGTCAGTCCTAATTTGTGAATTTTAATTTCATAAATTGGATTTTGTAAAAAACGATGTCCATTATTATCTGTAAAATGTGTAACTAATTCTTTATCAAATTCATACGCAATTGTAATAGTATCTATTGGTGTTGTTTCATAGTGAATCATATTAGAAAAACCGCCCCATTGATTTAAAATTTTTTCTAAACCTTGCCCAATAACGCCCTCATATAGCAATTGTATCGCTCGAATAAAATTAGATTTACCCGTTCCGTTGATGCCAATTAAGATATTACAAGCCTGATTTAAACATATTGTTTGTTTTGATTGTGAAAAACTAAAAAAATAATCTATTTTTATTTGTTTAATCATGGTCTGTACGAATTAAAAAGGTATGGATAATCTTGCAAAGGTATTTCGTTTTCGACAATTTTTAAAATAAAAATTTTAGCTCGAAAATCAATTAAGTTTATAACTTTGCTTTCCAATTCAACACCTATATATTATGGTATTGTTTTTGAAATCCAAAATCTTCATATTCAAAAAAAACGAGATAGCCCATTGCACAACTTGCTTAGATTCAAATAATTATGTTGGATGAACGTCTGAATTCGCTAAACGACCTTGAATTAATGAGTCATTACCGCTTGACGCTGGATGTGCGGGCTGTTGGCGCGTTGTTCCAACGATATAAACATTTGGTTTATAGCGTATGTGTTAAATATTTCAAAAATGCGACGGATGCAGAGGATGCGGTTATGGAAATTTTTGAAAAATTGCATCTGGATTTAAAGAAGTCGGAGCCGATTCAGTTCAAATCTTGGCTTTATATGGTGGCGCGCAATCATTGTTTGATGCAATTGCGCAAAGCGGGGCTTTCGGTGGAATATCCCGAAGTGCTTCCAAATCAACAAGTTGTGGCAGATGAACTCGAAGATAAAGCGATTCAAGAATTATTGTTTCAAAAATTGGAAAAAGGATTGACGGGTTTGCGTCCTGAACAAAAAATTTGTTTGGAATTGTTTTATTTAAAAGAGCTTTCTTATAAACAAATTGTGGTTCAAACGGGTTTTGGATTGCCTGAAGTGAAGACGCATCTTCAAAATGGCAAATTAAACTTGAAAAAATGGTTGTCGAAAGATAGATTTTGATACCAATTGGAACGCGGAAAACACGGATTGGGCAGATTTGCACGGATTTTTTTTGAATTTATGCTTTAAATCCAAGCAAAACTAAAAAAAT
>JBDKKX010000670.1:0-3054 GCA_039795795.1 Bacteroidota bacterium
TGTTTTAAATTGGCTAATAAATGATTTGCACGAGACTTTTTGTACATTTTAGGTACTACATTTATAAAATAAATTATAAATAGTATTTAAAATGTAAAATGAGTCTCATGCAAATTCAAGATAATATACTTTTGTTTTTAGAGCTACGCCTTAATAACTCAAAATTTCATGCCAAAAGCTTGTAAAATTTCTGTGCGAGATACTTGTTGTGCCACTTCCTCTTCTTCCAAAAAGAGGGCAAGTTGACAAAGCATATTTTTAATATCTTCCAGTGAAAGATGTAAGCTCAAAGTAATGCGTAAACCTGTATTTTTATACGGCACGCTCGGATAAACTGCAATGTTGGTATAAAACCCTGTTTGTATTAATCGTTGACATATCTTGTAACCCATATTGGGAGTGCCTACTCCAATGAAGAAAATGGGCGTTTTATCCGTACTGACGACGGGTAAGCCTAATGCTTGTGCGGTTCGTATAAAATATTGTATCCGTTCTTGTAGAGCCGTTTGGCGTTCCAACAATTCATCCGTTTGCATAATTTTCGCAGCCGCAACAGACGCACCTAAAATCGGTGGTGTCACAGGTCCTGAAAAAATCATCGTAGAGCCGTTCAGCCGAATTTTATTTTTCAATTTTTCATCGGGGCAAACTAAAAAACCGCCGCAAGTGCCAAAACCTTTGCCCATAGACCCTGCGATAAGCAGATTTGGGTGATAATCAATGTCATGTAACACCTGTCCACAACCGCGTTCCCCTATCCATGCCACTCCATGTGCGTCATCCATGTAGCAACGGAAATTGTCATATCGATTTAACAATTCCAAGATTTGTTTGCTGGGCGCAATATCCCCAAACATACTATACACTCCATCCGCCATGTACCAAATTTGCCGATGGGTTTGGCTTAAAACTTTAATGCGCGCTTCCAAGTTGTCCATATTATTATGGCGCACATATTCGACATGAGTGCCATTCGCTTTGACCATGCGGACAGCATTTTGAACGCTATTGTGCACTTGATGGTCTAAAATGACAGCATCTTCAGGGGAAATCAAGAGTGGAATCGCTGCAATATGCCCTAAAGAAGTTGTTGCAGTGGCTAAAACAGGTTGCCCAAAATTGGCTGACATTAAGGACTCAAATTCCTCGTATAATGAAATGCCTGTATAAATGCGAGAGCAGCAAAATTGCGCTCCATACCTTTGGATGGCATCAATGGCAGCATTTTTTAATCGGTCATCCAATTCTAACCCTAAATAACTGCAATTACCGAAATGAATTGCTCCTTCTGGGGGTGCATTGGCAATTTGAATCGTTTTACCATTTAATTGGTGATTCTTGACCGTTAAAAGCCCCAATCCGTGTGCTGCAGCTCCGTGTAAAGCTTGTTGAGCTAAATCTTTTTGTGCTGTAATTTTTGCCATTTTTAAAAAATAATTAATTGAAAAAATAAACAGTTGTTGTCCTCATTTGGCAGTTGGCAAGGTTGTGCGGCAAATCTATTACATTAATTAGAAAGCGACCCAATAAAAATAGTTTTATTTTTTTATTTTTTTTATTCGCATAAAATAAAATTTTATATTTAGAATAATTTTAGAAATTAAAAATTAAAAAATACATATTTTGGTATTTTATAAATTGCAATCGTTTTAAGAATTTATGAAAAATATTTATGTTCATGCGGAAATGTTGGGTTTGAAGTTGTAGGTTTGTAAAGCAAATTTGCTAAGAACCAGTAAAAAAAATATTTATGATGCGCTGTCGAAATCAAATTTTAATTGTCATGGTGTTGTGTGCTATTTTTGCTTGCAATATCAAATATGGGCAGCCTGTTGTCACAACGAATGGTTCGACAACGGTAAATGCTCAAAAATCGGATTCTACTACTTTTGGATTTTACAATGTCGAAAATTTATTTGACACCGAAGACGACCCCAAAACGGAGGATAGTGAATTTTTGCCGACGGCTAAATCGCAATGGACTCCCGAACGTTATCAAAAAAAATTGGAACATCTGGCACAAGTGATTGCAGCAATGAATTTTCCTGCTGCGTTAGGCGTGTGTGAAGTGGAAAATGCCCGTGTTTTGAAGGATTTGGTTGCGCAACCTGCGTTAAAAGCGCAAGATTATCATTTTGTGCATTATGATTCGCCCGATGAACGCGGGATTGATGTGGCTTTGTTGTACAAACCTTCGGCAATGTCTATTAAAAGTTCAGAACCGTTAAAAGTTCAATTTACGGGCAAGGATTCGAGTGATAAAACGAGGGATATTTTGCGCGTAAATGCTTTATTAAAAGGGCGTTACGCGCTTACTTTTTATGTCAATCATTGGCCCAGCAGACGCGGCGGTGAAACGGAAAGTGCTGCAAGACGCAAAGCTGCTGCCACTGTCGTTCGCCAACAAGTGGACGCGCTTTTCAAAGCAGACGCTCAGGCAAAAGTAGTAATCTTAGGCGATTTGAACGATGAGCCTGAAAATGAAAGCATTCAAAAGACGCTTGGCGCAACCGCTTTTGACCCAATGTGGAAAATCTTGCCGCCTGCGAATGCTTTGTATGATTTGTCGGCAATGCCCAAAAAACGAGGTTTGGGTTCTCATTATTATAATGGTGGGTGGTCGATGTTGGATCATATCATTGTCAATGGTGCCTTATTGTATTCGACTGCGCCGCTTCATGTCGCTGCGGAGGAGACCATTTTTAAACAAGATTTCATGCTTTTCAAAGACCCCAAAACGGGAGAGGGCAGACCGAATCGAACTTATTCGGGTCCGAAATACCATGGTGGGTATAGCGACCATTTGCCTGTTTTGGTAAAAGTGTATTTTGGGCTCAATTAACGTGATTTGGAAAGTTTTGAAATAAGATGCTTCGGATAGGCAGGATGAAAACGATGTTTTTCTCAGTACGGGACAAAAAAGGTGTAGAGCGAATGGAAACGCGGAGGACGCGGATTTTTTCTTGTCCTTCCGTAGGAATCTCAGTTTCCTACGGAAGGACAAGAAAAAATCCGCGTAAATTCGTAAAATCCGCGTCCTCCGTGTTTCCATTC
>JBDKKX010000671.1:0-3048 GCA_039795795.1 Bacteroidota bacterium
GAGATTTCACAGATTTTTTTGGATTTTCAATGCTTAAAATCCAAAAAAATCTGTGAAATCTCGTGGAATCTGTTCAATCTGTGCCAAAAAGTATTTTTGGCACGTACTAATTGAAAAAAAGCATCCTTTTATTTAAAATAATAGAATTTGTAGTTAAAATTGCTTTCTGTGGAAAAGCAACGTATTTGAAATAAGCTGTCTTGAATAGGTTCATAATCCATGACATGAATAACCTGATTATTGATTGCAAAAATATAATATGCTCCTTTTTTTATGATTTTCAAAATAATATTTTCACTAACAGCCAAATTGGACGTTCCACCATAAATATATTTTTTTGTATTTTTAATTTCAGCCACATTAAAATTTGGTATTGCGACAAAATTAAGCATTTTATCATCCAAAAGAAGGCACAAATTTCGACTGGATTGTACTGAATTATAAAAACCAACTTCTAACGCAAAATTTTTACGCTCATCTATAAGATTTATGTTTGAAACAAAACTATCTTGCTTAAAATTAATATAACTTCCTTGTAATATTTGTATCGTATCATTCAATGATAGAAGCGTATCTTGATACCAATTCGGAATAAAAAGCAGATGATTAAATAGTTCATCAAAATAATATTTCCTCCAACTCTCGGATTTAAAATTAATGCTACAATTTAATCCTTCGGAATTACTCATCACACTCTGACATTCGCCTTTGGGTAAAGTTTTTAAAAGATGGTCTCGTCCTAAAACACAATGCCCCAATTCATGATAAACCAACCATTCTTTATCATAAATACTTCTTTTTTTCCAATTGACAGAATCTATCTCAATCAAATGTTTTGTTTTATTAAAAGTGCAAGTTGCATTTTTTCCCATCAAAACCGAAAAACGAATTTCAAGGTTTATATTTTTTAAGGTTATATTTGCGCCTCGTTTATTTCCTTCTTCAAAAAATGTCTGCACATAAACCAATAAATCTTCGGGAATGATCTGAATTTTATCTTTTTGGCATCCACTTGAAAAAACAGACAAGTATAAGGTAACTAAAATAACTAAAATTTGTTGATTTTTATTCATTGGTAAGTCCAAATGGAGTAAATAATGGATTATAAATCAAAAATAAGTTGATTAGCTGTAAAGGCATTCACAAATAAGATTAACAACTATGATTAAATATTTTTAATTTAAAAAAAATTAAGTTTTAAAAAGCAAAACTAAAAATAATATTCTATATTTTAAAATATTTTAATCAAAATTTTATCTTCTGTTTGAACAGTGGTAAAACACCATCATTTAAGGGCTAAAATCATATTACGCAAATTTTCTTTCGTTCAATCTGACATTCAATTCCAATTTTAATCATTTGAATCTGATGAAATATCGTTCTTTAATTTTTTGTTTTCTACTTTTCACGCTTTTGTTGTTTTACAAAAACAATCAAATTGTTTTATGGGAGCAAGATGAATCTGCTTATGCAGGATTTGCGCACACGATGCTCAAAACGGGCAATTGGGTCACGCCCGATTTTGAATGGAGTGAGCCGCATCGAAAAACGCCTTTTCATTTTTGGACGATTGCTTGTGCATACAAAATCTTTGGAGAAAATGAATTTGCAACACGATTACCTTCGTGCCTCTGCATTTTAGGGACGCTTTTAACTGTCTTTTTTTTAGGCAAAAGATTATTTTCAACAGAAATCGCAAAATGGGGTTGTCTTGTTTTGATGCTCTCCATTTTACCCCTGCTCTTTGCCAAAATCGCTTTGACAGATGCAGCATTATTGCTTTGCACTACATTAGCCTATTTTTTACTACAATTGTATTTGAAAACCAATCAAATACGTTATTTAATAACACTTCTAAGCATTGTCAGCATTGGATTATTAGTGAAGGGACCGCCGCTTTTAATAACGGTTGGCGGCACTGTGCTGTTGAAATTTATATTCGATACAGAAAAAATGCGTTCCTTTAAAATAGGACTACTCCTTTTTTTAACCTTTATCCCCTTGCTTATCTGGGGGCGCGTCGCATGGGTAGCGGATGGCGGCATTTTCATTCAATGGCTGTTAGATTGGTACATTTTAAAACGCACTTCTGGCAGCGTTTTCGGACAAACGGGCCCTTTTGGATATTATTTTGGTGTATTTTCGTTCAATTTCATCCTATTCTTGCCTTATTTTTACCAAAGCGTTTTTGATATTTTTTCCAATTATTTCAAAAAAGCAGATAATTTGGATGCAAAAGGATTTCATCAAGCGAATTTATATTGGATTTTGTGCGGCTGGATTTTTTATGAATGCCTTCCCAGTAAATTGCCTGCTTATGCGCTGGCAGCATTGCCTGTTTTAGCCGTTTCGATGGGGAAACGAATTGTCGAAAACAAACCATTACCTGTTTTGCTCCATCTTCTTGCTGGAATGATTCAAATGGGGGCAGGCATTGCAGTGATTTTATTGAAAAATCAATTGCCCTTTGTGGAATTAATCCCTGTAAGTCGAATGTTGGCGAGTATTTTTATCCTCGTTGGGATTTATAATTTATTGAAAATCAAATTGTTGCAAATTCAATCTTTTCAAAATAACTTTTTTATAACAATGGGCTTTCTTTTGAATGCGACAATATGGATGTTTGTTGTGCCCGCGCTCGAACCGCATCGACAATTATCCATGACCGTCGCTCAAAATATCTTGCTTAAAGCCAAACAATTGGGCATCAAACCGCATGCAATTTTTGATTTTAATTACGCATTGCCCAGTATTCCTGTTTATTTGAATCGGGCGGGTGCGACTTATGCGACGTTGAGCGATTTTGAAACGGCTTTTAAGAACCCGAATTATCGCATTTTTATCACGGACGAAGATAATGAAGCGTGTTGGAGAAATAGCACGATTCCGATAGAGGTGCAAACGATAACGGGTTGGAGAACGGATAGAGGTAATTTTAAAACTTTTTATTTGGTGACAAAGCTTTGAATTAGGATTAAATTGGATTTTTTTTGGGATTAAATGGGATTGATTTTTGGGGATTTTTGGGATTAATCCCAAAAATCCCCA
>JBDKKX010000672.1:0-3044 GCA_039795795.1 Bacteroidota bacterium
TTTGCGTCGCCAGCTTTAAACATCCCGATTCAATTAAGCAAAAAATCTATTTAAGATTTTTTTATTTTTAACTTGTTGATAATAAATATTTTATAATTAGTTGAATAAATCAAATTGAATAATTGGTATCTTTTCTTTTTTATCCAACGTTGTGGAATGGTTTAAAAAGTGATTAGATAAAATCAAGGCTTCTTGCATTTCATTGCGCAAATCTTCGGACGCGCCTACATGGTAAAAATGCGTAAATGTTTTTATTTCAAGCCCATTCCAATGATTTTCAATATGATCATTTTTGCGATACTTATTTTCGAGCCACATGGACAAAGCAAAAGCACAAGGCGCATTTTGAACGGTTTCTGCTAATTCGATGGCTTCTTTTTCATCCCAAGTATTAAAATAATCAGCATTTCTGCCAATATAAGGTGGGTCAAGGTAGATAAAATCACTTAACTGAGCTTGTTTTAAGGTTGTTTTCCAATCCGCCACTTGAAAAACCCAATCTTTATCTTTCATCATTTTCTTTATCCACGAAATTTGATGAATAATTTTAGTAATATAAGCTTGCGCAAATCGCTCTGGCTTATGCCCAAAAGGAACATTATAACCGCCTTTGCTATTGAAACGCATCACACCATTAAAACAACTCCGATTCAAAAACAAAAAATCCAATGGATTCCCTAACGTATTAAATCGTTTTCTAACCTCTAAATAATAATCTTGACCACCTTTTTTAAGGTATTCATCCGCAATTTTGAGGTATTCTTTTACAACCACTTCATCTATCGTCCCATTTTGAATTTGTTGATACAAAGTAATAATATGTTTATTGGTATCCGAAACCAACGCTTTCTCGGGCTGCATATTGAATAAAACGACTCCCGAACCCAAAAAAGGTTCAATCCATTTGCCCATTCCGTCCCAATAAATATTTTCGGCTATAAACGGCACTAATTTCGTCTTAATCCCCTGACATTTAATAGGCGGAACGCCAATTTTATGGATATTTTTAGGAAAACTATTCATGAACGATACCTTTATAGGTGAAATAAGATTTAAGATTATGGTAATGTGGTTTTTCTAAATCAATCGCCCGCGCCATATCAATGGTTAGATAATTCATCCAAAAATCATCAAATATTTGTTTTCCATTTTCATATTTTGTAAAAATGCCTGCTCCATTTTTCAAAGCAGCGATGTTCGTAGATGAACCTATATTTTTAGTATTACCACTACCAGGTCGGTCAATGGCAATTTTCCATTTTTCTTGCAAAAAGAAATCAAAATCCTTTACTACTGAAGCTATTTTAGGCAAATCATCCAGAGAATAGCGCACTTTTTCGTCAATTTCAACTTCTGAAGGCGCGTATAATACACCTAATATGTAATGTTTATCATATTCACTATACGGAAAAGTAATGTTTTTATGTGAATTTCGATTGCGAAAATAACCTGTGAAAGCACCCAAAGTCATACCATTAACCTTATCTTTATTGATGCGATACGTACTTTTTAAATCCACAGCAATTTTTTTATGGGTTCTTTTATGTACAAAAGTTAAGTCAGGATAATGATTTTGATGCGCTGATAATATCAATTCATAATCATTTTCTTGCGCAAATTTGACAATTACAGGAAATATCATCAATTCAATAATTTTTGAAACTACTTTGGTATCAATTGATATAGTATAAATATTTTTATATAAATCAATAAAACCTTTAACTGTCCAATCGCCATTTTCTGCCGAAATGAGTGCAAAAAATTCGCTGAAAGTTGCTTCAAACGATGCTTTAAAAATATCTTTCGTCATTGATAGTCGTTTTTTTCGCAAAATTATAAAGAATAAAGATATTTTTAGGTTCTTTCTCAAGTACACTCAGTTGAAATGTTTCAATTTTAATTACAATTCATATATAAAATCATTAAACGTTTCATCGGATTTGATGCCACCCGTCGCACTAAATAAGGCTTGTCCTGCCAAATTATCCGTCGCAGTGCCAAGCCAAAGTTCACTTACATCATCCGATTTTAAAATATGAAGCAATGTTTCCATCAAAAGGCGACCTGCTCCTTTTTTCCGATGTGCCGCCAAAACTTCTATATCATATAAATAAGCTAAATAATTCGAGGCATATAAGGACGGAAAACGATAGGCAAGGATGTAGCCAATCACCACATCGTCCAAAAGTGCCGCCAAAACGTAGGTTCTATCATCCGATAACAATTTTTTCAAATGATTTATCGAAGGTTTTTCTTCTGCGTCATTCAAAAGCGTATCCATAATGGCATGGATAATCGAACTGTCCGTTTGTCGGACTTGTACCACTTTCATATTTTAGCATCTACTGGTTTTAAAATATGACATTTAAATCGTTTTTCGAGTCAAATGGTTCAAAAGCCTAAGCAATTTTGGTAACAATAATGATTCCCGTTGACCAATTCATAACGGTTAATCGAATGTCTTTACGTGTATGTAAATGATTTACAAGTTTTTCTACATTGAATTCATGTCCTGCGGGCCAATTGGGTTGTGGGCGCATGTCGTCTATGATGTAAAAACCGCCTATTTTCACCAAAGCCAACGTCTCTTCTAATGTTTCGTATTTGCCAGGCCATGCGTCCGCGAAAATCAAATCAAACTTTTTGTCTTGATTGTTTTTTATCCAAACATTCGCATCTTCACAAATCAATTGTAATCTGGCATCTTGTCCAAAATGCGCTCGCGCAATGGCAATATAGGTTTCTGAATTGTCAATTGAAATCACATTCGATTGATTATCAATGGCTTCTATCAACCAAGCGAGTGAAAGTCCTGTGCCTGTCCCTAATTCCAAAAATTGACCATTGGGTTTAGAAGCAACGAGGGTGCGCAATAAACTGCCCGTTTGCAAATCAGAAGGCATTGAAAATTGAATTGCGGCAGATGCTTTTTGGATGCTGCGGTACAGTTTAGGCAATTTTATTGGGTTATCATTCATTTTTTTTATATTTTATTGCTCAGTACGTGACAAAAATACTTTTCGGCACAGATTGAACAGATTAAA
>JBDKKX010000673.1:0-3032 GCA_039795795.1 Bacteroidota bacterium
CCATAATATTAATGTTGTTCGCTTCCCGAAATGCCAATAAATTGCCGTCCCAAGACACACAAGAGGCTCTGCCTAATTCTTTTTCCGAAAAACTCCGCGCTTTCCGCTTGGTTTCCAATTCCCAAACATGAATGCTCGGAGATACTGTAATGCCTTTCGTGTTGATGATGACTTCATCCCCACTTTTAGCAATCAATAATTTTCCATTTCCGCTAAATCCCAGACTGCGTACTTTTGTCGCGTCGTGGAAAAAAGACATAATGTTGTCGCCCCCCTGTGCCGCCGCACTCGTGACCAAACCCGACAGGCAAAAAGCAGCCAATGTCATCTTTACCGTCTTGCCAATAGGGCTTTCGATAGTTTTCATCATTAATTGAGAGTTTGTTACAGGTTTAATTAAACTTTTTCTTTGAATGATTGGATAGATAAATGCTAATTTTATCATGCTTGATAAAGTATGTTATATTGGTAAAATGTGAAAAAAAATTGTAATCCATTGATAACCAATTGTTACGTAATTTAAAAAGGGTGAATTGTAATTTGTTTGTTGTTTTAAAAAATCAAAAATACGTATTTTATCTTTTTTTACAAAACTTAAATGACTTTTTTTTATTGCGCGCCGTTTTTGGAGTAGAAAACGATTTAGATAAAAAAAAATATATTTGTTTTTTGCCAAAAGTTACAGGAAGTATTTTTTTTATCCGAAATTTGTGCTATCTTTGGAAAATCGCACAACGGATTTACGGCAAAAATACGCAATTCAATGAGTATTTAAAGAATTGTTCTATTTTTTGATAAATTTTATTTTTTAATTATTTTTATTTAAATATATAATTAATTGATTTTTAATTAATTATATTAATGTAAAAAATACAAACGATTCCCCCCGTTTTTATTTTTTTTAATAAGTAGATGAACAAACCGAATTTTTTTACAAACATCATGGAAACATATACTATGAACTTTAAACAAGCTCTGCTATGCGTTTGCCTTTTCCTATTTGGAAATCTGGTCTTGGCTCAACGCACGCTTCAAGGCAAGGTCACGAATGTCAACAATGAGCCGTTGATTGACGCGACGATTCTGGTGAAAGGAACTTTAATTGGTACCACGACGAATGCGGATGGTCGATATAATATATATGTCCCGTCTGGCGCGTCTATTTTAACTTTTAGTTTTACGGGCTACGTTTCGCAAGAGGTCAATATTGGTCAAAAGACGGTTTTAAATGTGACCTTGACCGAAGGTTTGGAGTTGGACAATATTGTTGTGGTGGGTTCGCGCAATGCCACTCGAACTAAACTCGAAACGCCTGTGCCGGTGGATATTATTCCTGTTTCTGTCGTCGTCAATGAGGTCGGACAGGTGGATTTGAATCAACTTTTGAATTATGCCGCGCCTTCTTTTCAATCCAATCGGCAAACAGTGGCGGATGGCACAGACCATATCGACCCTGCGCAGTTGCGCGGACTCGGTCCAGACCAAGTTTTAGTGTTGGTGAATGGCAAACGAAGACATACTTCGTCGTTGGTCAACATCAATGGTACGATTGGCAGGGGTTCCGTCGGTACGGATTTGAGCGCGATTCCGATTGCGGCGATAGAACGCGTAGAGATTTTGCGCGATGGCGCGGCGGCTCAATACGGTTCAGATGCGATTGCGGGCGTTATTAACATCGTTTTGAAAAAAGATGCGGAATTGATTCACGCGAATTTGGCGACGGGGATTCATACCAAAGGCGATGGTTCGGTGACGAATTTAGGCTTAAATTATGGTTTTAAACTCTTAGACAAAGGTTTTTTTAACATTTCGGGCGATTACAACGAGCGCGGCGCGACCAATCGGACTTCGGATTATACGGGACCCATTTTTCGGACGGCTCCTTCGGAATTGGCGTATCAAAATGATAAATTACCCGAACTCGGCAATCGCACGCGCAAGCAAGCGGATGAAGATGAATTATCCCGCTTGGGTTTGACGCGGGGCGATTTTCGGATGCGCGTCGGTAATTCGCAAATTCGGAGCATGGGCGCGTTTTTCAATGCCTCGTATCCGCTTTCGATTAATGCGGAAGTGTATGCTTTTGGGGGTTACAATTTCAAACAAGGAGGCGCGGCAGGTTTTTATCGGTTGCCGAATGATGGACGCAATGTTGCAGAAATTTATCCCGTCGGTTATTTGCCCGAAATTCATTCGGTTATCAGCGATAAAGCGGCAACTTTGGGTTTGAAAGGCAGTTTGCGGGGTTGGAATTTGGATTTTGCGAATACGTATGGTCAAAATACGTTTTTATTCCAAGTGGAAAACTCTTTGAATGCTTCTTTATTAGCGGCTTCTCCGACGAGTTTTCAATGTGGAGGGTTCTCCTTTGCGCAAAATACGACTAATTTTGATGTCAATCGGTTATTTGGCGGCATTCAAAGTGGGATGAACGTTGCTTTTGGGGGGGAATTCCGAACGGAAAACTATCAAATCATCGCAGGAGAAGAAGCGTCTTATCGCAATTACGGTTTGGTGCCTGCGCCCGATACGGTGCGCAATGCGCTGGGTGTGATTACGGCAATTATTCCCTCTCCGACGCGGACTTTGGATCGATTAGGTCGTCCTGGGGGCGCGCAAGTATTTCCCGGTTTTCGTCCCGAAAATACGGTCAATCGATTTCGGACAAATGCTTCTGCGTATGCAGATATTGAATTAGATGCGACGGATAAATGGTTGATTGAAGCTGCGTTGCGCGCCGAAAATTATAGTGATTTTGGCGCAACGGCGACGATTAAAGCGGCTTCTCGGTATAAAATTTCAGCAGATTTGGCAGTTCGCGGGGCAGTTAGTACGGGTTTTCGGGCACCTGCATTGCAACAACGCTATTTTAACAATACTTCTACTCAGTTTGATAATCGGGGAATTCCTTCTGAAATTGGGACGTTTAGCAATGATAGTCGAATTGCGCGCTTATTGGGCATTCCGAAATTGAAACAGGAGACTTCGCGGAATTATAGTTTGGGCATCACTTCCCGATTGACACGGGATTT
>JBDKKX010000674.1:0-3023 GCA_039795795.1 Bacteroidota bacterium
TCAGATTTTAATTATAAAAGAAGAAAAAAAGGAATTAAATAGTTAAAAATTTTGTTTTTCACTTAAAAACAAAATTTTTGACTATTTAATTCCTTTTTTATTTCATAGTTCCAATAAACAACCTGCACTCCAATTCGTACCTAATTTTAAGGGCGATGCGCCAAAATCTTTGTAATTTTATTCAAAGTTTTCACTTTTTCCGCAAAATTCCCTTGCAAACGCTGCCGAATTGCGGTCATATCTTGCAAAATCGCATCTAATTCGGTTGGCAATACTGCATTTAACACTTCTTTTAACCGTTTTGCAATCGTCGGCGACTTGCCATTCGTCGAAATGGCAATTTTCAAATCTCCTTTTTGAACAATGGACGCAAGATAAAAATCACATTCATCTGGCGTATCCGCGACATTCGTTAAAATGCCTTTTTGAGCAGCAGCTTTTTTAATTTCGGTATTCAAAATTTTATCATCTGTTGCCGCGATGACAAAATTTTGTTCGTTTAAATCCGATAATTCAAAATCTTTTTCTTTCAAAATCACTTTTGGAAAAGCAATAACATAATTTTGAATTTCCGCCAAAATATCGGGCGCGACCAAAGTAATAGGTGTTGCGGGGCTATTTCTCAAAATCGCAGTCAATTTCTCCAAACCGACCGCGCCGCCGCCGACAATCAAAACGCGAAATTGTTCCATTTTAACGAAAATGGGAAAAAGGCGATTGGTATGTTCCATTCTTAAATGTGAAATTTCCACCAAAATTGTGTTATTCCACAATTATAGGAATTATTTATAAAATAAAATTTCAATTTGTATATTATTGCTAACCAACGCCATATCCCGAATGAGCGCGTGCATACACGGGAAGCAAAGCAATCACAATATCTAATTTAGGCACGCCTTGTGCAACCAACAATTCAGCCATATCTTCTTCAGTACGGTTTTCCATAATCCATATTTTGCCATCTGGTTTAATATGTAAATGAACGCGCACTCGCAAAAAATAATGTTGTTGATTGTCCCAACCCGCCCGCATGACTTGATAATGATGCTGTTCTTTATCTATCAAAACATACGTATCCGTAGGTTCATTTTTGAAAGGCTTTAGTAAATTAATTATAATTTTTTGATATTTTTTTATTCTATCCATGTTGTAATTGATTCATTTTCAACGTTATAAATAATTATATTAATTTTATAAAAACTAATGACTGCGGACAAAAAAGGATAATCATGTATGGGTCATGTGTAATTTTCCAACCATCTTTTACGAGCGCATTTCTAACATTGCTATGGTAAATATCTCTTGCCATTATAAACAAATTTAGGTTTTTATGGTTTCATTGGAATGAAAAATTTGCGAAATTTTCATAAATTTCGCAAATTTTTATAAGTTAAAGGTGGAAATCTTGTCCATGAACAGTTGCTTTCACATAATGTTTACGAATTGTAAAATCGCCAAAATGCTCTTTTGGAAGCCGATTTTGCGCAAAATCTGCAATAATTGGCTGTAAAGTTGCCAAAATGCCCGCTTCATCCAACATTTCTTTATACAATTTATTCAATCTATCTCCATTAAACGCAGCTCCAAGATACAAATTATAACGCCCCATAGATTTCCCAACCAACCCAATCTCCCCTAAATACGGTCGTCCACAACCGTTCGGACAACCTGTCATGCGAATCACAATCGCTTCTTTTTCCAAACCCGCCTCTTGAATTATCCCATCTAATTTATCAATCAATTGTGGTAAATAACGTTCCGCTTCCGCAAACGCCATCGTACACGTAGGCAAAGCAACGCATGCAATGCTATTCAACCGCAAACCCGTTTGCTTTGCTTCTGTTTTCAGAACGCCGTGATGATTTAAAATACTTTGAATTAATTTTTTATTAATGGGTAAAATATTGCAAATCATTAAGTTCTGATTGCCCGTTAATCGAAAATCGCCGTCTTCTAATTGTGCAATGGTTTTCAAAGCTGTTTTTAATTGATAATTCTCAACATCCTGAATCCTTCCACCTTCTACAAAAAGGGTCAAATTATGATTGCCATTCGGATTCAACGACCAACCAAACGCATCACCCGAACTTTTAAATTCATAAGGCGCGGTCGGTTTCAAGTCATAACCTAATCTTTTAAACAATTCTGTTTTAAAAACGTCCAATCCAACTCGGTCAATCGTGTATTTCAATCGAGAAAATTTGCGATTTTCGCGATTGCCCCAATCGCGTTGAATCGTTACAATTTTTTCACATACATCCACAACTTTTTCTGTTTCCACGAAACCAATCAAATCCGCTAAACGCGGATACGTTTCAGGCATGCCAAAAGTCATCCCCAAACCGCCGCCAATTGCCACATTGTAACCTATCAAATGACCATTTTTTTCTATGGCAATTAATCCTATATCATTAGAAAAAATATCTGTATCGTTATGAGGTGGAACGGCTATCGCAATTTTGAACTTACGCGGAAGGTAAGTTTTGCCATAAATCGGTTCTGCATCGCCTTCTGATTTTTTACGCGAAATCAATGAATTTGCTTTCGGCTCTTTGGGTTCGCCGTCGTCGTTTACGGCTTGACCGTTGAGCCAAATCTCCCAATACGAGGAAGTTTTTGGCGTTAAATGTGCCGAAATTGCCTTTGCAGTTTCGTAAGTTGCGTCGTGCAAATTCGATTGATACGGATTTGGATTGCTCATCACATTGCGATTCACGTCGCCGCAACCCGCAATACTATCCAAAAGTACCTCATTAAAACCTTGAATAGTCGTTTTTAAATCTTTTTTATAGATGCCATGCAATTGAAATGCTTGTCGCGTGGTCAATTTCAACGTGTTATTGCCATAAATTGTGGATAATTCGTCCATGCGCAACCATTGTTGCGGGGTAGCGATGCCGCCTGGCAGCCGCACACGTATCATAAAAGAATATAATGGTTCTAATTTTTGGCGTTTGCGTTCGCTGTCCAAGTCGCGGTCGGCTTGTTGGTACGACCCATGAAATTTTATTAAATGTGTATCT
>JBDKKX010000675.1:0-3010 GCA_039795795.1 Bacteroidota bacterium
CACGAATTACACGAATTTGCACGAATTTTAAGCAAAAAACACTTTAAATTCGTGCAAATTCGTGTAATTCGTGGCTAAATTCCTTTTTTGTCACGTACTTAGAATAAATCCTAAAAATCTTAAAAATCAATCCCATTTAATCCTAAAAAAATCTGATTTAATCCCAATTCCAGCGTACCACACAACTTATTTTTTGTTTTTTTTAAACAAACCAACCCCATAAGTTGCCGCTTCCGAGCCCTCCATAGGATGCATAAAAAATTTACTATGGTCATCCAGATTCAATTCAATCGGCTTTTCTGTAATTTTTGTATGATTAAATTTCAACAAAATTGGGTCAATGTCTTTAAAATTCAATTGAGGACCGCCGCCTGTACCCGTCATTTTTTTATTGCCTGCAAACAAACTATTATTGACTTGGTATAAAATCGTTATAGGTGCAACGGATGCGCTATCTTTTTTGACCTTTTGATTTTCATCGCGCCCCAATTGACTAATCCATGCATAATTATTATTCGCAATGACATTATTTTCAAAAACAAAATCATTCGCAATCGCAGAAGTCCATAAACCACAGCCATAACCGCCATAAATCAAGGTATTCCGCATCACATGACCCGTACTTTTGCCCGACCAATAAACAATCGCTTGTTTCAGATGGTAAAAAATGCAATGGTCAATCACAATGCTATTGCCATTCGCAATAATGCCCAAATGATGCGGTGCTGTCACTTCATCGCCCGCAAAAACACATTGAGTGATTTCCAAATCCTCTAATTCGGGATTGGTACGGCTAATCGGATACGCCCGAATAATTTGTCCTTCTTTGGGGTGTTCCACGACGGGCGCACCCAATATTTTCAAACCTTGTATGGTAATATGGCTGGTTTCAATCTTGATGCCGTACATAGAACCGCCAAATTTATCTTTCATGCCAAACCAATTCTCCTGTAAAGGCATCGTATGAATAATTGTGGGCATACTACCCGTATTCCAATCGGCATCATCGGGCAAAATTTCGGCACGAATCGTAAAGCGGTTTTCTTTGGTGAAAGCACGTTTTGTAGGCTGAATAATCGTAGTTTCATTAAATGCGTAAACGCCCGAAGCCAAAAAAATCGTAACGGCTTTCGTACCTGTGCTTTCATTGACCTTGTGAACCGCCGCCGCTAAGGTCTTAAATGGGCTTTCTTTACTGCCCAGATTGGTGTCATTTCCTGTTGAAGGATTGACATACAGCGTTGTAACGTTTTGAGCCACAGCCATTTGTAGATAAAGGACTGCCCAAATGAATAGAAGTATTTTTTTCATTTTTCTTCTTATTTTGTTAAAGGACACGCAATAAAATCGTTTAAAATAAAGTGTTTTAGCCGTTGCAAAGGTCTCGTTTTTGCTGTCCTTAGAAAGGTGAAAAACCGTATTTGTAGGGTAAAATTAAGTTGGAAAGTAATTTTCTCTAAACTCAATGGGCGTTTTTTGGGTATATTTTTTAAAAAACTTAATAAAATTAGTCGGTTCATCAAAACCTAACTCAAACGCTATTTCTTTTGTATTCGCATTGCTGTGCAACAATAATCGTTTCGCTTCTAAGATGATGCGGTCACAAAGATACGCCTTGGGCGATTTACCAAACACTTGAAATATACTTTTTTGTAACCGTTTCTCCGTTATATTCAAAGAATGGGCATAGAAATGAGCTTTTTTATTTTGAGTGAAATGTTTTTCGACCCAATCCCGAAACAGTATAGCAATATCCAAATCCGCATCAGGTTCGATGGGTTTTAAACTCTTTTTGCGGTAAGCCCTTTCCGCGTATAATAACAAGGTGTGCACCAAATGATGCAAAATGCGGTATTGAATCGCATCGGGTTCTTGCTTCAATTCTGCTTGTATGGCTAAAAACAAATTCGGAATGGTGGCATCGGTTGCCTCTAATTCAAAGTACGGTATATTCAAAAGGTCGTTGAATAAAATGGTCTGATTCAGAAATTGACTATCCTCTTTCGATAAACAAAAAAACGTATCCGTAAAAAGCATCACAAGCCCTTTATAATCCTTGTAGGCTTCGTAAAAATGGACTTGATTTTTATTGATAAAAAGTAAAGAATTCGGTTTTATTTCAATGCGTTGAAAATCAACGATATACACTGGATTCCCCGATTGAAACCATATCACATCATAAAAATTATTACGGTGCGGTTTGGTGAACAAGCCTTGATTTGCCTTATGCAATCTATCCAATGATTTTACCTCTAATTCGTAGGGTAAAGCTGCTCGAAATTTATATTGCTGTATTTTAGTCATTTCTCTTTTTGATTAAATTATTTTGCTTTCGGTTCATCTAAAAAGAAGCAAAACGCTGGATTATTCACCCAATAATCCAGCATTCTGTGTTCCAATACAGCCTCCATTGGAACGATTACTGCAAAAAATCACTCAAACGCACCTGTACATTGACAATTTCTTGCGCAATAGGATTCATCGTAACACCATAATTCGTAATAAAAGTTAAAAAAACTTGTTTTTGCGTACCCGTATAATCGATAAAACGTTGTTTTTTTTCAACAAGCTGTTTGCAATACTCTTTTGAAATCACGAAGCTACCATTGTAAAACTTGATTTCACATAAATTCATACAATTATCCTTACGGTCAATGAGCAGGTCAATTTGAAAACCGCCCGAATCTTCTGACGCAGGCACTCGCAGACTATAAATTTCAGTATAAACCGCGCCAATTTGTAAGGCATTTTTAATCATTTGAATATGTTTATGGCACAAAGTTTCAAAAGCATAACCTGCCCAAATTTTATATGCCTGACTTTCCGCTAATTGTTGCCACAAACCTTGTGTATATTTTCGATTGGGTTTAATGAAATGATGGTAAAAAATACGTAACTACTTAGCTGGGTGCAAGAAAAAGAATTTTTTTGCAAAAAAGAAGCAAAATTTATCAACTCGTTGGGATAAAAATTTGTTTGAGTGAAAAGACAATAAAAAAATGGAAATTCC
>JBDKKX010000676.1:0-3006 GCA_039795795.1 Bacteroidota bacterium
GTCCTCCGCGTTCCAATCGTATCCCAACCGAATCCTATTCTGTGATTTTTCTTTTGAAACAGCTACTTGTGTGAAAAAATTTTATCTTTCTTTTCCGTCTATTTTCAATCTTTTATTTCGATTCGCAAGCGACCAAACCGTGTGAAAAGCTAATTTTCCAATTTTTGCCATCTTGTCAAACATAATTTTATCAGGCGTATCCGTCGAACGATGGTAATCATCATGCGTCCCATTGAAATAAAAAACCGCAGGAATTCCCTTTTCCGCAAAATTATAATGGTCCGACCGATAATAATACCGATTTGGGTCGGACGGGTCATTATAAGTATAATCCAATTCCAATTTTTCGTACTGCTGATTCACCTGCCGCACCACCGAATCCAATTCCAAACTCAATTTATCCGCGCCAATCACATAGATATAATTGGGGTCTGCCTTATGTTTTTCATCACAACGCCCCACCATATCCACATTCACATTCGCAATCGTTTGATTTAAAGGCACTAATGGATATTTTACATAATAATTTGAACCCAATAAACCGCGTTCTTCCCCAGTCATCAACAAACACATCACACTTCTTTTCGTGCCTTGCCCTGCATTTTTGGCGGTTATCAAGGCTTCGGCAATCTCCATTACCGTCGAAGTACCCGACGCATTGTCATCCGCGCCCCGAAAAATTTCCTGTCCTCGTTTGCCCAAATGGTCATAATGCGCAGAAACAATCACCAATTCATTTTTCAAAACAGGGTCACTCCCTTCAATAAAACCCACTACATTATTGCTAATCAATTGATTAAAATATTTTTTTTGTCTAATTTGTAACTTGCTGTACAACATTCTACTACAAGGTTTTCCCTTAGCAATTTTGCGCCGAGAGCGTTCAAATTTTTTCACCCGCGTTCCAATAATCGCTTTCGCAACATCGGGCGAAATATATAAATGATTTGCCAAATCTTTGGGCAATTTATCTGGCTCGCCGACGAGATGCCGACTCAATTGCCCGCGATTCAAACTCACATTTTTAGCCAAATCATTGTCAATAATCAAGACCGTTTTTACGCCTTTTTGATGCGCCACTTTCAATTTTTTATACATATCGGTCGTCCACTCGGACGGATTCCGATTGCCCGTTAGGAGCGATTGGCTATCCGCGCCCATCGGCTCTCCTTTGTAAATCATAATCACTTGATTTTCAACAGATTCGCCGCGATAATCACTATATTTCGCATCATCAATCCCGTAACCCAGAAATAAAACACGGTCTGTTTCGACGAAAGGCGCGTCATTATTATCCCCCGGCAACGCGTAAAAATTAAAAATATGTCGCCAAGCCTCCTCATTGACCTTCAAACCAATGTCATCCCAAGCCTCATCGGTATAAACCATGCGTTGAAAATAGGAATTTTTGTCTCCAATGGGGGGTAAACCTAATTTTTGAAAGTGTTGTGCAATATAATTCGCCGCTTTTTGATTCCCGACCGTTCCCGTTTCTCTGCCTTCGAGCGAATCGGAAGTCAATACATAAAGATATTTCTTCAAATCAGCAGCCTGAATCGTCGCGGCAAACGGCACAGGGTCAATCGTTTGAGTTTGCGCATGCAGCACAATATGCCCCCATAAGAGCATACATAAAAATATTTTTTTCATTATAGCAGACACATAGTTACTTAGATTACATAGGTCAAGAATACACCATGTCTGGCGAATTGGAACCTTGTGGACTTATCCGTTAAAAAACTTCACAAAAATAACGATTTTCTTTGTAATTAAAATGTTCGATAATTTTAAAACTTGCAAATCCTATCATAAAACTTCCTTTTTTGCGTTTCAAACGAAACGCCATTTATCGTAAATATGTATCGGAATCTATTATTTAACTTATTGATAATCAATGGCTCTATCATCGCTCAAACGGATAATTTAATCTTAAATCCCAGTTTTGAGCAGTTTGATAAATATCCTATTGGTTGGTTTTACAAGGGCGCGGATTTTGACCGCGTGATGTCGTATTGGAAATCGCCTACGGGTGCGTCGCCCGATGCGTATAGCCCAAAGGTGCATGTGCCTTCGGATTGGGTCGAGCAGGGTTTTGGGCAGGCGGTGCCGCATTCGGGGCAGGCGATGGCGGGCATCACGACCTATGGCTGCGTCCATGGCAAGCCGCATTGTCGGGAATATGTGCAGATTCCATTGCGCGAACCGTTGGTGGTGGGGCAGGTGTATGAACTGCGGTTTTGGGCAAAATCGTTGGGGCGCGGGTTGCGGGTGAATCATTTAGGCGCGTATTTTTCGGATGCTAAAATGGAGGAACGCATGACGACAGAAGTGCCTTTAGCTAAAATGCCACAAATCGATAATGCACAAATCATTGATAATCAAGCGGAATGGATAGAAATTGTCCATCAAATGACGGCAACTTCGGCGGCAACTTATATGACGATTGGCAATTTTTTTACCGATGCTGCTACTGAAAAACGGAATCCAAGTAGTGCTTTTGGGCGACCTTTGAATTTTGCATATTATTATTTAGACGATGTGTCTTTGCGCAAAGTGTCGCCGACGGTATATGCGCCGATGCCGTCCGATGATTTAACGCACCTTGAATTGGAAAAAAATAAGATTATATTATTGAAAAATATTTACTTTGACACCGATAAAGCAGATTTATTGCCTCGTTCTAATCTTGAATTAAACAAATTGTTGCAAATTATGATTGATAATCCGAATTTGAAAATCGAAGTGCGCGGTCATACGGATAATCAAGGGCGTTTTGAACATAATATAGCACTTTCTGAACGGCGGGCGCAACAAGTGGTTGATTTTTTGGTTTTGAGTGGTATTGCGCGGACGCGGATGCAAAGTGTGGGTTTTGGCTCGACGCAACCTTTGATTTCCAATGATTTAGAAGAAAATCGACAATTGAATCGGCGTGTAGAATTTCAAATATTGGACTTTTGAATTGGGATTAAATGGGATTTTTTTGGGATTAAATGGGATTGATTT
>JBDKKX010000677.1:0-3005 GCA_039795795.1 Bacteroidota bacterium
CCTGTAAACACGCCATTGGCACCCGATACTTTGGTGACGCAAATGGGGATTTCGGCGGCTCGAATGGTATCATTGATCCGCAAACTCGCTAACGGTGCGGTATTGGTGATATTGAGGGAAACGGGTTGTCCACAATTGGGATTGCTGGTGATGGCAGCGGTTTGGCAGGTGATGACCGTGCCATAACTCACCACATCCGAGGCACAAACCCCTCCTAACTTGATTTCATAGGTCGTATTCGCCTCTAATGGCGCTAAGGTAACGAAGTTATTGGTGGTTGTGGTTTCAAACCAACGCCAAAGATTCGCATCGCCCGTGCCGCGTTTGCGATATTGCACCCGATAACTGCTATGAACGCCCGACGCATTCCAACGCACCGCAATCGCATCACTGCCTTGTGCGGTGGCGGTTAAACCCGTTGCTGGGGCGCAAGTACCACTATATTTAAAAACAAAAATCTCGCTATACCCATTCTTTTTAAAGGCACCGCCCGTTGCTTGCACCCGCCAACCATACGTGCGCCCTGCAATCAAGGTCGGAAAGCCCGCACTCGTTCCAAAAGACAACATTGCCGCACTTAAAGGCGTACTCCGATACAACGGAACACTCTCTAAAGACATAAATTGTTGATACACGTTTGCCGAATTGGAATTCAACCCGAAATCGACCAACGTGAACACATAGCGGGTATTCGCCGAAGTCCAACGGGGAATCCAGCCAAAGTTGATGCCCGCACTCGTGGTGAGAACCGCCAGATTTTCGCCATTACTGGGCGCATTCAAGAGGGGGGGATCATTCAACGTGACCCAAAATTGCTCACTAATGCGTCCTAAAACATTGCCATTCCAAGCGGTCGGCGAGGCATCGATCACTTCAAAGGTGAAGCGATAAAGTCCTTCGGGTAAACCCGATTGATACGTTTGCCCACTCAACCCCTGTAAATTTTCGAGTCGAAAATAGGGGGCTAACTGCGTACTATTGAAGCGTTGCAACGCATTCAAGGGCAAAGGGAGGTTGGAAGCCCCCACGACGACATCCGTTCCCGAAGCATACAAGGTATTGCCTTGCTCAATGTACAATTTGAGGCGAACGGTTCGATTCCCGAATTCGGGATCCCCTGCCGTGAGGTTCAACGCCAATTGGTTTCCAATCGGATTCGAGTAATCCGCCAATTGATTCGTGGGATTGCGAATCGTTAACGTTCCCGTAAGGCTGGTTGGAGATTGGCTGTGGGCACACACCGTGGCCGCAAACCAGAACAATAATACACTAATGCGACGCAACCTATAAAAGGGCGGAGTGACTAAGTGACTCATGGATTGTTTGAATAGGTTCTAAATATGAAAATGGGCATGAAAAGAACGGTTGGGTTGTGAAACGCCCTGTTCGTTTTGGATTCATTGCAAGGCAAAAATATATATTTTTTCAATTTCAATCCTCTCTTGAAAAAAAAGCAACCCCGAGCCTCGAATCGTATTCTTAACCTCCTTAATTGTTTTTGCGACAAATAATAAGAATTACTTATAAATTATAAAGAATTGATAAATAAGAGTTTATAAAAAAGAAAAAAAATATATTCGCATTCAAAGTATGTTAATCGTTTGTTTTCTTTTTATTAACTCAAACAAAAAATGAAAAAACAATTAAAAAAGTATATGAATTTTAACAAAACTTTAACACGATATTCGCTCATTTTACTGTTTTTTGCTTCCAAGCCCTGCATTCAGAAGATTCGTTCCATTAGGTGTTGTTAGAAAGATTCATCGAAAACTATCTTTAGTATAAAATTTTTGAGAGACTCGTACTTGATAGAAAGAGTATTGGGAAGCTATCATGTAAAAGCGGCGTATAATCCATCGAATTAAATAAACTTTTTTCTTAAAAATTTATTTAGTTTGCAAAAAATATTTAATTTTGTCCAAGAATTAGCGAATATTCGCTACAATTTTTAAACTTACATGGATAAAAAACAATTTCAGATTGCACAGGTGAATGTCGCTCGTTACATTGCGCCGCCTGGCGACCCAATTTTGGATGATTTTGTTGCCCAAATTGCTGGCATCAATGCTTTAGCAGATACAAGCCCTGGATTTGTGTGGCGATTGAAGTCGGAATATGATAATGATGCGCTTTCTTTGCGTCCGTTCGAGGATGAACGGATTTTAGTAAATCTGTCGGTTTGGGAAGATGTGGAAAGTTTAAAACATTATGTGTATAAAACGGCTCATGCTGCCGTCCTGCGCGACCGTAAACGATGGTTTGAACGCATGCAAGAACCGTCCATGGCAATTTGGTATATTCCGAAAGGTTCTATTCCAACCATGGAAGAGATGAAAGCGCGTTTAACCCATATTCAAAAATATGGTGCAAGTGAATTTGCTTTTGATTTTAAAAATTTATTTTAAGTTGAATGATGAATGATAAATGATGAATGATAAATGATAAATGATGAATCTTGCGATTCATCATTTATCATTCATCATTCATCATTTATCATTTATCATTCATCATTCATCATTTATAATCAACGTTTTATGAATAAAAGAATTAAAAAAGTAGCAGTCTTGGGCTCGGGCTTGATGGGTTCAGGGATTGCGTGTCAACTCGCTAATATTGGTTTGAATGTGCTGATGTTGGACATTGTTCCGTTCGATTTGACAGAAGAACAAAAAAAAAATCCCATCTTACGGAATAAAATCGTTGCTGGTGCGTTAGATAACGCCTTAAAATCTAAACCCGCAGCTTTATATGAGAAAAGTTTTGCAAATCGTATCCAAATCGGCAATTTTGACGATGATATGTCTAAAATTGCTGATGCGGATTGGATTATTGAAGTTGTTGTCGAACGGCTTGACATTAAAAAGCAAGTTTTCGAGAAAGTTGAAAAATACAGAAAGCCCGGCACTTTAATCACGTCGAATACTTCTGGCATCCCGATTCAGATGATGGCGGAAGGACGCAGCGAAGATTTCAAACGGCATTTCTGTGGAACGCACTTCTTTAAT